>JAHDDD010000317.1 GCA_020629535.1 Saprospiraceae bacterium | reverse complement strand
TCTCATGTCAGATGGGGAAAATGACTTCTTCGAAACTGACCTCTGCGGTTGGGTTGGCATTGATGATCAACATCTCTTCAAGATCCTGGAAGAATACAGTAATATAATATACTCCAGGTTCGAGATCATTGAATCTCGCTTTGCCATCGATACCGGAAAAATTATCAATAAGGATATCACGGTCTTCTTGATCTCTTTCAGAAGCATAAATTTCTATCAAAGCATTGATTGCAGGAGAACGAAATTCACAAGTAGGATCTTCTGAAACATCGCATTGTGAAATGGTGAGGTCAATGCTGATCTTTGGACCGGGTGGTTCTTCTGCCAGACTCGTATCAGGACCTTCATTGCATGCGAGAAGAAAGCAACAAATCAAAGAGGAAAGAAAGAAATTGTATTTCATATTCTAAAGTTCTCCAGCCAATTTAGTCTTTATCCGGTTGGCATCCAAGAAGTACAATACCTTGAGGCTGACTTCATTTCGATTAAAATCTTCGTAGACTCTGCCGAGTGCATTGAGATAATTTTTTGTGACAACGGGTTGGGTATTCAGACCATTGTTCTTCCAAGTGAAGATGATGTCACTGCCAGGAGCGAATCTCCAGGTAAAGAACATATCTATATTGAATAGATCATAATCTTGATTGTATAAAGGCACATTGTCTTCGTCCAGTCCATTGAAATTTAATTCATTTAGGTAGCCGTTGTCATCGAGCGTGCCGAATGACAGATATTCCACCCTGTCCCAATAATGTCTCACTCGGAATGAAAGAGACATGACTTCATTGAAGCTTATGATTGAATTGATGGTATTGACTACTTGTTTTCTGTCGCGAATACCAAACAAAATATCATCGGCCTGAAAATCCATACCCGCCCTTGATGCCGGACCTTTTGAAATATAACCAATGTCACTATTGTCGACCGAGTATGAAAAATTCAAAAACATTTGCAAACGATCTCCCAGTCTTAATCTCGGTTCAATGCTCAAGGACATACTCCTTCTGTTCGTTTGATCGAACAGGCGCAATTCGGTGTTTACATCAATCGCAAATGGTTTTGCCCAGTTGGATGATATAAATGGGGAGATGATAAAATTTCTAGGATAGGCAAGAAAGCGCGAAAAGTCTTCGGTACGAGGTTCAAAATAATCATAAGTTTCAATGGGTTCAAGTCTGATATATCCACCACCGGCGAAAAAGTTTCTGGTCATGAAGAAACTAAACGACTCGAACGCCATATCAGAAAAGACATTCGGATTGTAAAGTCTCTTGTAGGTCACAGACAAATTTGTGTTCCACCTCAGTAACTTTTCTTTGGGTTCATATTGATTAAATGAAACGTTGGCGCCATAAAAGCGTTGATTGTTGAAAAGTAAGAACCCAAGATCATTGTTGTCATATTTATCATCATAAACTTGATGACCTAATCCGAAATTCCACTTACCTTTTATTTTTTGAAGATCCCATCGGTATGTGGCTCCGTTGATTTTTTCGTCTGGTTCAAACAATTGACTGACTCCGGCATTTCCTGATATTTCAAACTTTTGCTCTTCATCGCGTAATCTAAAATCACAACCAGTAACATTGGCATCACGATTGCTTCCTTCTCGGAGAACGTTTGTGTTGATAAGCGTGAAGTAGCTGTTGTTTTTTAAATTCTGATCGACCACCAAGACATTATAATTAGTCAATGGGTTGGTTTCGATCATCAATTCATCTCCATTGAATGAATTTTTTACGGTTGCATTTGTTCTACCTTCAATGGCATTGAAAAAACCGAGACCAGTTCCTTCTTTCGTTCGACCAGATATCTTGCTCGCGTTGATGAGTTGATTGGTGCTGGGATTGTCAATGATATAATTTGAAGGGTATGTTATTGGGTTAAAAGGTGATGCACCAATTCTTCGTGAGTAAAAAAAGTCACCTTTGTTAAATAGCTCTGTACCTTCTGTAAAAAACTGTCTATTCTCTTCGAAGAAAACTTCAAAGGGAGACAGATTTAATACATTCTGGTCCGAGATTGTGTTTGAAAAATCTGGAATCACGGTCATGTCTAATGTAAATGATTCGCTGAGTCCAAGTTTCATATCCATACCAGCACCATAGGTGCTTGAGGTTGATCCTTCGCCTTCAATTTTTGTATTTACCAATCCACCGACGACAAAAGGTGTGAAAGAAAGTCGACTGGGGGTATCGATATTTTCAATGCCCTTTAGAACCCCAAATTGATTGACGAAGCCATTGAGGTCAGGGTCAAGAGGATTCCAAAAAGTAGACTCACGTAACCGGCGTGTTTGTCGTCCAAACTGAATGTTCCATTCTTGAACAGATTGGTCAGGGAATCTAAGCATTGAAAACGGAATGGCAATCTCTACTTGCCAACCATCATCCACCATTTGGACTTTTGAATCCCAAACGGCATCCCAATTTCTGTCCTCTCCTTGAGCTAACAATTGCATATCTGATTGTACGCCTGCGGCAGTAACTATAAATGCAAAACCATTGACTCCGCTTTGATATGTATCGAGTGAAACTCCAAACCAACTTGATTGGCTGCTTTCATCTCTTTGAGTAAATGGTTTTATGATTTCAGAAGGATTATCATCATATAATTTTGCAAAAAAATAGATGGCTTCATCATCAAACAACATTTTTACTTCTGTGTCAAATGAGGCGGGAGATTCAGGATTTGGCTCTGATTGTGTAAAACCATTAACAGGATCTATCGTGCTCCAAATCTGTTCTTTAGGGAAACCATCGATGTCAATGCTTTCGGTGGTACGTTGGGTAATCATTGTCCGCGGGTTCTCCGTCCCATACAAGGACAGGGACAGGATGAGAAACAAAATCCCGCTAAGCCATTTCATTGTAAGCAATTTCGATTGCAAATGTAGCCATTTCAAGTCAAAAACATATAATAAAAAATTATAATATATGGAAATATTGCCGAGGAACATTTACCTTTGAGCAAAATTTTTTTGATGAGTATCGTTGAAATGCGTGTTCCGACAATTGGAGAATCAATATCTGAAGTGACACTTTCGGCCTGGCTGAAAGAAGATGGTGATTATGTCAATTTGGACGAACCTATTTGTGAGTTTGAATCAGACAAAGCAACGCTTGAGTTCCCTTCGGAAGCAGCAGGCAAATTGGTGTATGTTGCAGCTGAAGGTGATGATCTTGAGATCGGAGCTTTGGTAGCCAAAATAGACACTTCAGTGCCTGCACCTGCGGGAGGTTCTTCTGGTGCATCCAACGGTGCAACAAAAGCTGAAAAGAAAACGGAAGCTGCCGCACCTGCTGCCGCAGCGACTACTTCATATGCCACGGGTCATCCATCTCCTGCTGCAAGCAAAATTCTTGCAGAAAAAGGAGTCGATCCGTCAACTGTTCAAGGAACAGGCAAAGATGGCAGAATCACGAAAGCCGATGCACAAAAAGCATCAGCAGCACCAGCTAGCGCAAAAAGTACCGCCTCTGCTCCTGCTCCGACAGTCAGTACTCCGAAAGAAGCATTCTCAAGAGTAAGTCGAAGAGAGAAATTGAGCAGAATGAGAAGAACCATTGCCAGTCGTCTTGTTTCTGCCAAAAACAACACAGCAATGCTCACCACCTTCAATGAGATTGATCTTGGAGAAGTGAAAGCATTGAGAAAGAGATATCAGGAACGATTTGTGGAGAAGCATGGTATCAAATTAGGTTTCATGTCATTGTTTGTAAAAGCATGTGCTCAAGCATTGATGGAAAAACCAATGGTCAATGCATTTATTGATGGAGATCATGTGATTTATCATGATTATGCAGATATTTCAATTGCGATTTCAACTCCTACCGGTTTGGTTGTACCTCCTGTGCACAATTGTGAGTCGTTGGGATTTGCAGACATTGAAGTGAAGATAAAAGAATTGGCTGCCAAAGCCAGAGAAGGGAAATTAACGCTCGACGAAATGAAGGGAGGAACATTCACCATCACGAATGGAGGAATATTCGGCTCAATGATGAGTACTCCCATTTTGAATGAACCTCAGTCGGCCATTCTTGGTATGCATGCGATTCAAGATCGACCTGTTGTGAGAAATGGGGAAATCGTCGTAAGACCAATGATGTACGTTGCACTCTCTTATGATCATCGAATTATTGACGGAAGTACTTCTGTTACATTCCTGGTCCGAGTCAAAGAGTTATTGGAAGATCCAATGACTTTAATGATGGGTATTTAAACCACAAAAAAACACAGATGACATTAGGAGATTTTTTTCAGGCGGTCGGTAACAATCCGTCTTCAATATTATTTTACTTTGTTGCTATTCCATTGATTGCTGTTCTATGCTACCTTTGGGGTCGTGATGAAGGTCACAAATCTCCTTGGAAATATATCTATAGCGGTCTGATTTATCTTGTCAGTATCCCAGGTATTTTTGCTATCACGCTTAGCGTGTATTTGTTTATGTTTGAACGCAAGAGCATCTTTGATACCGACATGTATCTACAAGTACTTCCACTGTTAAGTATGATAGCTACTTTGTGGCTGATCAAATTAAATGTCGAATTCAAGCATATTCCTGGTTTTGGAAGAATCACAGCATTGCTTCTTATCATTTTAATGGTTTTCACTTTATTGTGGATATTAGAGAAGACCCGCATTTTTGCCATCACCTTCGTACCTTTCCAATACGTTGTCTTCATTCTTGCCGCGATTTTTATCCTGATCTATTTTGGCTCGAAGAGGGTGTTTAAGTAGAAAATTTGTAACTCCAGTTTCTGCACTTGTTTATTTCATTTTTTGTCTACCGCACAAAAAAAGAAACAAAAACCCCACCACTGTAAAGCCTTGACCTATAATAATTCTCCCTTTGCACACAGGCAAAACTCGTCGCATACACTCCTCAGACAGTTGCCTGCCTTACTGCTCAACTCCAAAAT
>JAHDDD010000316.1 GCA_020629535.1 Saprospiraceae bacterium | reverse complement strand
CGTAAATTCCAATGGAACTCATACAACTGTTCATAATCATGGCAATTCGTCGACACAAGTAAATCCAGACGGAACACACACTGTAATCCATCACCATGGCAATACTTCGACGCAAGTTAATCCAGATGGAACACATACGTCCATCTTCCATCATAATGAAGGGGAAAGCAATAGAAACATTTCTGAAACTGGCTCAAATTTTCAAAGAGATACAATACCTGATGATGAAAAAGGGGAAGAGGTATTTAAAGTAGTAGAAGATATGCCCAAATTTCCTGGTTGTGAAGACATGCCAGAAAATAATTCTAGCGCAAAGTCTGAGAAAGATAAGTGTTCACAAGAAAAAATGTTGCATTTCATTTACAAGAGTTTAAAGTACCCTTCGATTGCAAGAGAAAATGGAATTGAAGGAATGGTGGTTATACAATTCATCGTTGAAAAATCAGGCCAAATCAATGAATCTAAAATTATTCGAGACATTGGTGGTGAGTGCGGAGAAGCAGCATTAAAAGTAGTTAACTCAATGCCCGATTGGACTCCAGGTAAACAAAGAGGAAGACCGGTTCGTGTCTTATACACGCTTCCCGTTAGATTTAAATTGGAAGGAGGCACAACTACTCCGGTCCAGAAAACTTCTGGATTATTCGATGAGTATACTGTATTCGGGAATGAAGTTATTACCAGAGATCAAATTATTGGCACTAAATTGAATTGCAGTGATATTGCAGAAACCGATTTGACCAGATGTTATTCACCAGGCATGCAAAAAGTAGATGCTACGACCAGAAACTTCATTCACTTCGAATCACTTGGAAATGAAAAAGCATTTGTACTACAAGAAATTACCGGAGCCAATTGGTCAACCAACGATTTACGAACAGCAAAAATCACCATTGAATTTCAATCAGGAAAGTATTTAGAGCTTGACAATCCGGTCTTCCGAATGAGAAGAGGTGAAAGACAAGCTTTTAAGACAGCAAGAATTTTATATTTTCTGTATCCAATACCTGCAGAGAAAAGAGATTTGTTTGGTTCTTCTACAATTCAGCATATTGAATTTAACCGCACAGGATCGGCTCGAAAAGCTAAATTAAAATTCAAGAAAAAGGAAGCCAAAGTCCTTCAAAGCCATTATCGAAAACTGTAAAAATTTGATTTGAAGAATGCCATTTTTTTATGGCATCAAGCTTACACTTCTATTGATCATTTCAACAGTGCCGTCCATCAATTGGACCTCAAGTTGTACAACGTATACACCTGTGGGTAGTCTCTTTCCGTTTTGAGTTCCATCCCAGATACCTTCCGAATCTGAAAGGAGAATGTTGTTTGCCTGATAAACAATCGATCCCCAACGATCGAAAATATTCATACGGAGAATTTGCTCTGCTACTTCTGGTCCATAGATAGAAAACATGTCATGGTCTCCATCGCCATTGGGAGTAAATACGTTCGGTACAAATATTTTCAACTGATCGTCATAAGCAACGAAGACAGTATCACGTATAGAACATCCGTTGATGTCAGAAGCCTCAAGTACATACTGTGTATTTCTGGTTACAGCTACATTTGGTTCGGCACAATCTGTGCAACTCAGACCCATAGCTGGTGTCCAGTTGAAGTATTGAAGTTCATCGTATGATGTCACTTCGATGGCTGTAAACTGACCCTTTGAAATTCCAATCGTGTCTTTTGAAATCTTCAATTCTGGTCTTTCTGGCGAACCAACATTCACCTCAGAAAGGACCTCACAACCCAACGCATTGCTGATGCTTAACTTGTAATTACCAGCGGCCAGATCATTGATCACTTCTGTTGAAGAAATAATGTCATTATTCATTTTATATTCAAATGGACCGTCAGATCCGTTGAAATTGTCAATAAAGATTGTTCCATCTTCACTTCCGAAACAGCTCACACTCATCGCGTCAAAAGAAGCTTCGACTGAACTCTCTTCTAGGAAAATGGAATCGGACTGAACGCATCCATACCAATCTGTTACTTCCACTCCATACCAGCCTGCCTCATAAATAGAAATTGCTGATGTTTGGTTCCCGGTTGTCCACTTGTAAGCATTGAATCCTGTGACTTTGATTTGACTGGTATCACCCTTGCAAAACACTTGATTGCTTTCAAAAATTATCTCCGGACTGTCGACCAATTCTATTTGATAAATTTTGATTTCATCACCATTGACTTCTACCAAAGTAGTATCAGACTCAATCACTTCACCTTTGAATTCTGCTCCTTTACAGAGGATAATCTCGGCGTAAACAGTATCATTAGGCATTTCTGTCAAGAAATCTGAATTTGCATAAGCCATTGAAAGACAACAAATTGCGATAATATTTGTGAGAATAATTTTCATTTTTTGACTTTGTTGGTGATTTGTATACTTATTAGTTCGTTGTCAAAGCAATAGGTAAATGGAAATGTCGAAAAAATGGTCTTGAATGCTGAGAGGACTTTCCGATTGATGTAATTATTGAATCTTTGACTGCGGTTTATGAGATATCATTGATTCAAAATATTTGTAGCTCTCAACAATATCCGGTTGTTCACATTGTTATATATGTACTTTTTTACAAGCAAGTCGGTCTTTAGTAATCCAAATGAATCCATGCTTAGATTTTGTATCTGCATTTTGCTTCTTACTTTTTCGTTGTCCCTTTTTTCGCAAGAACGAATGGGCCTCAGCCTGGGGAAATACAATGGTATAAATTCTGTCAATGTAAATCCTGCGTTTAGTCTTTTACAAGAAAATAATTGGGAACTTCAAATCATAGGTGCTCAGGCTTTCTTTGATACAGATTATGCGCGGATTTCAAATGCCGGTCATATACGACTAATCCGTGAGTCTGATCAGGTGGTGGTGCCTTCTTTTGAAGATGAGCCATTTATTGCCACAGAAGATATGGTTGTGTTTTTCAATGAAAATGACAGATCAAATACGGTGGCCAAAGCGGAGATTCTTGGACCTGGCATACTTCTAAATTTCAGAGATCAATTTAATATTGGTTTGAGTACCAAGGCCAGAACATTTGCAACAGCGAAGATGATTCCGTCCTTCTTCAATGAGGCCAATTTATCTGATGTAGGCATTGATAGTTTATATTCCTTTGAACAATTTCATGTATCCGCCATGGCATGGACTGAATATGCTTTGCACTTTGCCAAGAGTTTTGATGATCGATGGAATCTTGGGTTCAATCTTAAATTGATCAATGGTAAAGCAGGAGGTTGGATATCAAATGATCAAGATATGGAGTTTAGAAGAATTGATGAAGAAATGGGAGAGATCTTGCAAGGTGGCAATTTTTCATTGGGATTTTCGGAGACCAATACAATTAGAAATAATAACAACTTAGGAATGGCGATTGATGCAGGCATCACGATCAATGATGTAGGAATGGAAGGTGGATTATTGGGATTTTCATTGGTTGACGCAGGCTTTGCTAGATTCAAATCAAACAGATATACTGGAACCGTTACAAATACGACCAGCATTGAGAGTGAAGATTATGAGGACATAGATGATATGTCAGCATTGGTGAACCAATTACAAAATGACCAAATTATTGTAAATGAGAGTGTAGGGTATTCTCAACTTTTGCCAACCGCATTCGGTGTCCAATATCAGATTCCATTTGCCCAACATTGGATGGCTTCGATGAATTGGATGCATCATGTCTCTTTTTCAAAAACACAAATAGGGCGATCAAATGTAATTAACTTTACGCTTGTATATGATCGCAAATATTTTTCAGCATTTTTGCCAATAAGCCTAGATGAATATAACGACCCAAAATTAGGACTAGCATTCAGATTCGCATATTTGACCATTGGATCAGATGACTTGGCTTCTTTCTTTAAAACACAAAATTATAATTCAGGAGATATCTATATAAATCTCAAATTTTTCCCTTTTGAAAGAAAAGGTAAGAAAGGTGGACGTTCTTCAATAAATCACAGAAAGATCATTTGCCCTGATATGAAGAAGATGTAAGATCAAACATTCACAAGTTCCTTTTTCTCAGTGGTTTCAACATTATAATTTGCATGCATTTTTTTAATGGTGAATTTAAATGTTGAGCCTGAAGTTGCACCAGTTAATAATTCTATACTGCCACCATGATTCTCAACAACACGTTTGCATATTGCTAATCCTATTCCGGTCCCTTCAAATTGAAGTGAATTTTGTAATCTCTTGAACATTTCAAAAATGGACTGTCTATAACTTTCGTCAATACCAATGCCATTGTCATGTACAAGAAATACATGATGTTCATCTAGTTCCACATAGTCAATGCTAATCATTTTCTGTTGAGATTCATTGTACTTAATGCCATTACCAATCAAATTTTGAAAGAGCAATGATATTTGGTTTTTACTGCAGAAGAGATGCTTTGGTAATGTATCACTTAGGTAGATTTTCAATTCACTTTCAGAGTACATACTGAAATTTGACTCAATGACATTGTCTATCAATTTGTGGAAATTAACTTGACCCATAGTGGCTGCTCGAATTCCAAGTTTTCCATATTTAAGCAGATCTTTAAGGATAGAATCAATGGTATAAACCCCTTTGTGAATATATTCAAAGTAAGGTGCTAGTTCTTGCTTGTCTTTGTCATTAATTTTCCTGTGTACAAGCTGACAGAACGAATGTATGTTCTTTAACGGACTGCGAAGGTCATGCGAAAATATATATAAATAAGACTCTAGTTCTTTGTTCTTTTTGCTTAAAAGTTCAGTTCGTTTTAATACTTGAGTTTCGAGATCAGCATTTAAGCTGTTCAACTGCTTGTTTAATATTTGAGTTTGAGCCAATATCTGGTGATGGTAGTAATTTTTAATTCCCGAAACAAAAAATACAATCAAAATTGAAGTGAATAAAACCAATGGTTGAAGCTCGATCAATGGATTATTCAT
>JAHDDD010000315.1:3166-4941 GCA_020629535.1 Saprospiraceae bacterium | reverse complement strand
GACCTTTTGATTTGGCTAAAGACCACATGCTTCGTGCAACGATTTTCAATTTGGAAGAGGGTTTTGTCTTGGTTTTGGTGATGCATCATATTGCATCTGATGGTTGGTCAATGAATATTCTATTAAAAGAAATGGTTGCTTTATATCAGCCTGATGGAGTAGAGCAAATTACTGCACTTCCTGAATTGCCGATTCAATACGCCGATTATGCAATCTGGCAACGAACTCATCTTTCAGAGAAAATTTTAAATGAAAAACTGGAGTATTGGGCCAAGAAATTGGATAATACCAGTCCATTGAATCTACCTGTTGATTACGTGAGACCGCAAATGCAAAGCACAAAAGGTCATTCCATTAGTATGGAAATTGATCAAAAGATAAGTACGCAAATACAGGAACTTTGCGAAAAGCAAGGAGTCTCTTTGTACATGGGACTGCTTACAACGTTTAAAGTTTTATTGTACCATTACTGTGGTCAAACCGATATTTGTGTTGGTTCCGTTGTTGCAAATCGTACGCAAAAGGAACAGGAAAATTTGATTGGATTTTTTGTCAATACTTTGGCACTTCGAAGTGACTTAAGCGACAATCCAGATTTCATTTCTTTGCTGTCTTCTGTAAAAGATTCGACGCTGGAAGCCTATGAATATCAAGATGTACCTTTTGAAAAAATTGTAAACAAGGTAGTTACAAAACGGGATTCAAGTCGTCCACCGCTATTCCAAGTGATGTTTACACTTCAAAACGTTGTAGATGATTCAATGATGCATTTGGCAACTTCAGATTCGCCTTTAGAATTATTTTCATCCTTGAATAATGACTTGACAGAGTCCATAGGAGAATATGATATTTCAAAATTTGATTTGACATTTGCAATTGTTGAAACGGCTGGAAAGCTAAAAGTGAATATCGAATATTGCACCGATTTATTTAAAGAAGAAACGGTCACAAGAATGGGTAGACACTTTTCAAAGCTATTGTCAGAAGTGACAATTAGTCCGGAGTGTAAAATTGATGCCTATAGTTTGCTTGAAGAAGAAGAGGCACAAAAAATAATTAATGATTTTAATCAAACGGAAATAGCTTATCCAAAAGAAAGGTCTGTTGCTGAGTTATTTTCAGAACAAGTGAAGAGAACTCCGAACAAGACTGCGCTCATTATTGGAGACGACACGATTACCTATAAAGATTTGGAAACGCAGTCCAATCAGTTGGCAGTTTATTTACAAGAGCAAGGCATTCGCACTGGTGAAATGGTAGGGATTTGCCTTGACAGATCAATTGCCCAGATTGTAGGAATACTTGGTATTTTAAAAGTTGGCGGGATTTACGTTCCATTAGATACTGGATCTCCTGTAGATCGAATTAAGTACATAACAGAAGATGCAAAATTGCAAAAGGTTATTTGTCATACTTCCAATACGGAATTATTCACAGAGGACGAAATGGCCTTAATTTGTATCGATGCGATTAACTTGAACGAGTATGAAGATCGTAAAATAGAAGTAAATGTTTCAGGAGAAGATCCAGTGTATATGATGTATACTTCGGGATCTAGTGGTAACCCGAAAGGAGTAATCATTAAGCAAGCATCTATTGCTAGGTTAGTCTTCAATCCGGACCTTGATTTTCTTGATGAAGATTGTCGTCTTTATCAATATGCTCCAGTTACTTTCGATGCTTCAACATTTGAAATTTGGGGTGCCTTATTAAAAGGAGGCTCAGTGGTAATTTGCAAGCCTGGACTTAAAACATTGGATGAGATTGATAAGGAT
>JAHDDD010000315.1:0-3156 GCA_020629535.1 Saprospiraceae bacterium | reverse complement strand
AAAGAACATGGAGTAAATGTATTGTTTTTTACCTCTGGATTATTCCATCTTGCTGCAGAAACCTATCCTCAATTGTTTTCGGATTTGAAATTTATGCTATCCGGGGGAGACAATATCAATCTTGATCGTGTAGAGAACTTACTGAATTTATATCCTGATTTGACGTTTATAAATTGTTATGGACCTACAGAGTGTACCACCTATGCTACAATGTATAAAATACCTTCAAGTACTATACTTGAAAAGGAAGTTAACAGCATTGGTAAACCTATAGCGAATACCAAGGCATATATTATGAATTGGTTGGATACTGGTTTAGTGCCTGTAGGCTGCCCTGGAGAATTGGTTCTTTCCGGTCCTGGGTTAGCAATGGAATATCACAGAAATCCAGAAATGACTGCGCAGAAATTTATTCCAAATCCATATGACACAGGAGAATATGCTCAAGTTTATCGTACTGGAGATATGGCCAGATGGTTGCCAGATGGTAGCATTGAATTTTTGGGTAGACGAGATAGCCAAGTTAAAATCAGAGGTTTCCGAATTGAACCAGGCGAAGTTGAATCCACTTTAAATAGTTGCGAGTTAGTTCAGCATGGTATTGTTTTAATTAAAAAAGACCAATCTGGTAATAAGTATATTGTTGGATATGTTGTCGCAAATGAAGCGTATGACAAGGAAGGCATCTTGGAGTATATGAAGGCAAAGCTGCCAGATTATATGGTTCCGGATACACTGGTTGAATTAGCAGAATTACCACTCAATCAAAATGGAAAAGTAGATCGTAAAAATCTACCAGATCCAGAATTTACTTCTTCTCAAGAGGAGTTTGTTGCTCCTCAAACAGAAACAGAAGCATTGATTCGCAAGAATTGGGCAGAGGTATTGAATCGTGCTGAAGAGACCATCAGTATCAATGATAATTTCTTTGAGTTGGGCGGCCATTCTTTGTTAGCCACCAGAGTTGTTTCTGCGATCCGTCAAGAAACAAATGCGGGATTAGAAATTAAGGATTTGTTTAGTTATCCAACCATTCAGCAGTTGAGTAGTGTGTTAACAGACAAAGCAAAATCGAATCCTGTAAATCCAGTTATTGCAGTGGATCCGAAACCTGCCATGATACCGCTTTCTTTTTCTCAAGAAAGGCTTTGGTTCCTGGATCAGCAAAGTGGAAGCACACAATATCACATGCCATATGTACAGCATTTTAATGAAAATCTGGATGTGGAAGCTTTGAGGTTTGCTTTGAATGAAATCGTCAATAAACATGAAGTTTTACGTACAGTTATCTTGAAGGATGATGGCAATGCGCATCAGGTTATTTTGGATAAAGATAAATGGCAGTTGAGTGTTAGAGAAGTAACTGAAAGTGATAAAGATACGTTGGTTGCGGATTTCATCCAAAAACCTTTTGACCTGCAAGTTGATCATATGCTTCGTGCAGAAGTGCTGAAAGTAGAGGAGGGGTATATTTTCGTAATGGTGATCCATCACATTGCTTCAGATGGTTGGTCCATTAATATTTTACTAGATGAATTGATAAATTTATACATTGCGAAAACAACAGATTCAACATTCAATTTACAACCATTAGCCGTCCAATATGCGGACTATGCAATTTGGCAAAGAAGTAATCTTGTCGGTCCTCAGGCGGAGGAAAAACTAAGTTACTGGGAAGAGCAGTTAGACAGTATATCACCGCTGAATTTACCATTGGATTTCCAAAGACCTGTACTGCAAAGTATAAAAGGGAAATGCTATAATTTCACATTGAATTCAGAATTGACCACTTCTTTGAAAAATCTAAGCCAGGCTGAGGGGGTAACGTTGTACATGTTACTGCTGAGCTCCTTCAAAGTTTTGCTTTACAAGTTCTGTGGCCAAACAGATATTTGCGTAGGAAGTCCAATTGCAAACCGTACCCAAAAAGAATTGGAAGGACTAATTGGTTTCTTTGTAAATACGTTAGCACTTAGAAGTGATCTTAGCGACAATCCATCTTTCAAGGAGCTCCTTTCAAAAGTGAAGGATACTACTTTAACTGCGTATAAATATCAAGACACGCCATTCGGACAAGTTGTTGATCGAGTCGTTAAGCAAAGAGATACGAGCAGAAGCCCAATATTCCAAGTACTAATGACGCTACAAAATGTCGCTGATGAAATTGTTGCTGACGCAGAAAATGGGCTATTCCCTAAAGAGATTTGTTTGACAAATGAAAATAGTTTTGAGGCAGAAGTCGAACACAATGTTTCAAAGTTTGATTTGACATTTGCTCTTGTTGAATCTGCTGGGGCACTTAATGTTAGCATTGAGTATTGCACAGATCTATTCAAGGAAGAAACGATAGCAAGACTAGGAAAACACTTTTCTAAATTACTTTCAGAAATCACTGCAAGTCCATCTACTAAGATTGATGATTTTAGTTTAATTGATTCTAAAGAGACAGAGCAAATTTTATTGAAATTTAATGATACTGCTGCTCCATTTCCATCGCATAAAACAATAGCGCAACTCTTCACAGAACAAGCAGAAAAAAAGCCGGAAAAAATAGCCTTAATTTTTGGAGAAGTCAATGCCACTTATCAGGAATTGGAAAGCCGATCAAATCAATTGGCCATCTATCTTCGAGAACAAGGTGTCACGAATGGAGAAATGGTAGGGATTTGTTTGGACCGATCCATTGAGCAAATTGTAGGGATCTTAGGTATCCTGAAAGCTGGAGGGGTTTATGTTCCGCTGGATAGTGAATCTCCTATTGAACGCATTAAATACATAAGAGATGATGCACAATTAGGATTGATCATATGCCACAGTCGCCATCGAGAATTATTGTCATTTGAAAATGTAATGCTAACATGCATAGATGAATTGACATTGACCAATTTCGAGCATAAGGAACTTGACATAAAACAAAATGGAGAAGACCCTGTCTACATGATGTATACTTCTGGGTCTAGTGGTAATCCTAAAGGGGTATTAATAAGACATCAATCTATTTCAAGATTAGTCTTCAATCCTGACCTTAACTTCCTTTTTGAAGATAGTCGATTATACCAATATGCTCCCGTCACTTTTGACGCTTCTACTTTCGAGATTTGGGGCGCTTTACTGAAAGGTGGATCATTGGTGATTTGTGAACCTGGGCTGAAGACT
>JAHDDD010000314.1 GCA_020629535.1 Saprospiraceae bacterium | reverse complement strand
GCCAGGACTCACTTTTAACTTATTAAAGTCACTGTCAAAATAAGCGAGTGTTGGATAACCAAGTCTTCCGCCCAAAACTTCAACAGCGAATTTGTTCACACCTTTTCTTCCTGCTGGGGTCCAGTCGTAGCTCTTTCCGAGAAATTCGACGGTCTCTTTTTGCTCAGCATTGAACTTCACAAGGTGATAATTTTCAGCCAGATATTCTTGTACTTTTGGATCGGTAAATGTCTTTTTGTCCATCACTTTACACCATCCGCACCAGTCTGTGTAAAAGTCCACCAAAAATTTCTTGTTGCTTGTTCCTTTTAATTTTGCTGCTTCTTCAATGGTCAACCATTTCAATCCACCTGCCTCAAACGGGTCTGCTTGAGGAGCTTTTTGCTTAAGATTGTTTTGATTTGCAGATCGTAAATTGGTATTTGTATTGGCTGCTGCCGGATGATTTTTAGATTGGGCCGGCGCTAATTTTTTAGAATCGTTTTGTTCGACTACCACTTGATCAGTTTCAGTCTTACTAGCCGATTGACATGAGATTAAGGTCAAAGTCAATGCAGCCACTATTGATATCAGCAATGCTTTCATTTCAAAGATTTATTTAGCATAAAAGCCCAAATTTAAATATAAATGCAGGAAATTGTTTTATTTCAACATATGATAACAGGAATTTAAGAAATGACTGTGATAAATATTGAAATAAAGATTAAATCCTAAATTTTTAAATTGTACTATTTCTCGTAAATCGACACCCGAAAATCGACAATCGCAACTAAAATCTTCTTATGAAAAATATCCTTTTCCTTCTGCTTTTCCTTTTCACTCAATTATCACTTTCTGGACAACAGAATGCATATCCAATTGTCACTTCTGATCAAGAAACCAATCTTTATGGAGCCGTCGATGCTGATGGTAATATTGTCATCCCATTTGAATATGATTTGCTCAAGCAATTTTGTGAGGGCGTGTCAGTTGCTGTGAAAAATAAAAGGTACTTTTTTATAGATGTCAATGGAAAACGAGCGTCCGAAAAAGACTATGATTTTCTAACTTCTTTATTAGATGGGAAAGCTGTCGCTAGTGATAAAAGAAAGGTTAGTTTAGTAACAAAGGATAATGAAGTCATCATTGAACCTGGGAAATATGAGTTCCTCCATTTGTTTCCACACGGATTGATATCTGCCACCAATATTGAAAGAAAGAAGGGAATGATTGATGAAAATGAAAAGGTGATTTATCCTTTCGAATACAACGGTCTTCTATCATATCTTGATCTGGTCTTTTTAAGAAAAGACAAGCTTTGGGCTGTTGCAGATACAAAAGGAAATTTAATTTCAGATTTTGAATTTAGTAGGATTAGTCACAATGCTGGAGAAGATCACGTTTCGGTAGTTAAAGAAGATCAACGATACACGATGAACCATGAAGGAAAGATACTGGAGGATTTATTGATTGTTTCAGCATTTTCTAACGGATATGCTCAATGCGTTAAAAACGATCGATACGGCTTCGTAAATAGAGATTATGAATTGGCCATTGATTACCAGTTTCATAAGGTCTTTAGTTTTAAAAACGAAAAATGCATTGTCAAAGACGACATGGGGAATTTTGGTATTATCGATAAAACTGGCAGATATATTCTTCCCCTTACTCACCGCTGGATTATCCAAAGTAGTGATCGATTTTATTCTATCTCAAAGGGAGATTCCATAATGATTGCTGACGCAAATCTTGAGCCTATTGTAGATGAGTTATTCGAGTTTCCACCAATGATAGCATTTGACGATTATAGAGAATCATCAGGACTTATAAAAATATGGCAAGATGGAAAAATTGGTTTCATTGATACCACAGGAACAAGAAAGGTAGAACCAATCTATGATAATGTTGAAAAAAAATTGGGTGGATACAGATTGGTTTCAATTGATAATAAATGGGGTGTTATCGATCCAGATTTTAAACAACTCATTCCTATTGAATTTGATAAAATTTACAACAAAGGATTTGGAGGTTATTTTCGTGTGATGAAGCTAGTCAATGGTGTCGAAAAATTTGGACTCTATAGATTGGATAATCTGTTGCTGGAAGTTGAGTATGATGAAATTGACATGAGAAAATTTGATGAATTCAGAGCCAGAAAAGGAGATGAATGGAAAAGCATTGAGAAGAAAGATGATTCACCATTTTAAAAATGTAAAGTGAAAGTAATTATAGAAACCCCAAGGTTTATACTTCGCCATTTTGAACTTGAAGACACCCAGTCTATGTTCGACCTGGACACAGATCCGGAAGTAATGAAATACATTGGAGGCGTGCGGGTTAAATCAAAAGAAGAATCTGCAAATACAATTAAAAAGATTCTTGCCCAACATGAAGAATTTGGAGTTGGGCGACTTGTAGTTGCTGACAAAGAAACCGGTGAGTTTCTCGGCTGGAATGGCCTGAAATATGAGCAAGCAGTACGCCCCGAAAAGCCTTATTATGATCTGGGATATAGATTAAAGAAAGCAGCGTGGGGTAGAGGCGTTGCAACCGAAACTGCCGTGGCTTCTCTCAAATACGGGTTCGAAACCTTAGGTCTTAATTTGATCTGTGCAGCAGCAGATATAAACAATGTTGGTTCAAACAATGTCCTTAAAAAAATCGGCATGAAGTATCTTGAAGATTTTTTCTACGAAGGAATGCAATGCCATTGGTACGAAATAGAAAATTCATAAAACCTACTGTCATATCGACCATTGATTATTTCGTGAATCAATGATTTAGAAATGTAAATTCCTGAATTCAAATTGTATACCTTTGTGATATAAATAACCTACATGGAAGCGATTTTAGACTTCTTTTCATCGGAGATTGCGATCAGAGCTTTGCTGGCATCGTCAATGGTAGGAGTCATGTGTGGCATACTAGGAACCTTCCTTGTACTTAGAAATATGTCATTGATAGGAGATGCACTTTCACATGCCATCCTTCCGGGTGTCTATTTTGCATTTGTTTTTGTTGGGGCATACAGTACCGTTGCATTTTTCATCGGTTCAAGTATTGCAGGTTTGATTGCCGCTATAAGTATGAGTTGGATACAGCAAAATGTACCGACTAAAAATGATGCAGCCATAGGTATCATTTTTACAGCCATGTTTTCAATTGGGGTTATTGGTATTTCTGAATTGCAGGATCAACATGTCCACCTTGATTTGAAAGATTTTCTATTTGGGAATGTCCTCGGTATTTCAAATGAAGATCTTTGGCTGGCCTTGGGTGTCATGATTTATACGATCATCAGTGTAATTATTTTTTATCGATATCTCTTTATAAGTACATTCCAAAATACCATTGCAAAGACGATGGGGATTCCCACAAATTATCTTCATTATTTTTTAATGTTGCTTTTGTCATTTGTGGTTGTAGCATCTTTACGTGCTGTGGGAGTTATTCTTGTCGTGGCCATGCTGATTACTCCGGCAGCGACAGCTTTGTTGTTGAGCAATAAATTGAAAGTTGTCATTTATCTTTCAGCTTTGATGGGATTGATTGCGGCCGTTGGTGGAATGCTGGCTGCCGTAGTATTAAATCTTCCTCCCGGTCCGGCCATATGTGTTGTTTCTGCATCGATGTATTTCCTGGTTGTTCTTTTTTCTAAAAAGAATGGTATCATATTTAAAATGATCAGAGAAAGTCAGGAATCAACAAGGATAGAACAAGAAGACATCATTAAATATTTATTTAAAAACGAAGGAGGAACAAATTCGGCTGTTGCTGAATTCGTGGGCTTATCTGAAGGAAGGGTCAAGAGTTTGGTAAATTCCTTGAAAGCTAAGAAAATGCTATCAGTCAATGATAAACGCATACAACTTACCGGCGAAGGAAAGGAGCAAGCCTTGCATTTGATCAGAGCACACAGACTTTGGGAAACCTATCAGGTCGAAGAATTAGGAGTCGACAAATCCAGAATCCACCCGGATGCTGAGAGAATGGAGCACCATCTCAGCAAAGAAGATTTAACCAGAATTGACAAACATCTCGGCTTTCCAGAAAATGATCCACATGGTTCTCCAATTCCACCCAGGAAAGAGTAAGAAAGTTCATCTAATGAAGAAGTTCAGTGTCATTTGTTTTGGTGAGATCTTATGGGATATCTATCCTGAGGAAAAATTTCCTGGTGGTGCCCCTTTCAATGTGGCCTTTGGCTTGAACCAATTAGGCGAACCCACCGGACTGATCAGTGGAGTAGGTCAAGATGAATTAGGAGATCAAATTTTACAGTTTGCGAAATCCAAGAAAGTTGACGATGCATTGATTGTCAGAACAAACGCACCTACTGGTACCGTTAGCGTTTCTTTAGATTCTAACGGTAAGCCCAGCTACACCATCAACGAAAATGTAGCCTACGATCTAATACCTTTCAACTCAAATTTAGAGGTTTCAGTTTCTAATTCGCAGGCCTTGGTATATGGGAGCTTGGCTTGCAGAGCACCTATTTCTCGAAAGACACTCTTGAGACTCACCAAACTTTCAAAACTTAATGTCCTCGACCTAAACCTAAGGTCACCTTTTTATGACAGAGCGTTGATCGAGTCACTTTTGCATTCTTGCCACATTTGCAAACTGAACGATGAAGAATTGATTGTCCTCTCAAAAATGTTTGACTTAGGTGGAGATGAAAAATCTCAGTTCAAAAAACTGATGAACACATTTAATATAGAAACCATTGTCATGACCCTTGGACCGGATGGCTCGATGGCCTTTGATGGATCGAATTACTTTCGTGCAGATGCAGAGACCATCACACCCATCGATACCGTTGGTGCTGGTGACGCCTTTTTAGCCGGATTTTTATTCAAGTATGTACAAAGAGAAAATCTTGAAAATTGCTTGCAATTTGGCAACAAAGTTGGCGCATACGTGGCTACTCAACCAGGGGCAACCCCTATTTATGACGCACGTTTATTCGCAATAGGGAAATAACTAA
>JAHDDD010000313.1 GCA_020629535.1 Saprospiraceae bacterium | reverse complement strand
TATGGGTACGACTCCTTTGGGGTCGGGGCAAGCTGCCTATGTTTGCTTAAGATGGCAGTTTGTTCGGCTGGCAGCAAGATGAATATGACGTTTATAAATTTGGTTATTATCCGGAATTTTTGATGGATATTCTATCAGATTTTGGATTGGGAAATTTCAAAATCTTACAAATTCAGGAATCGGACTGGAAAATGCACCTTGGCATCTTGAATTGAAAGCTACAAAGATCTAGAATGCTCAAGACCACAGGAAAAGCAGATTCTTTGATCACTTTGATGTCAATCATTAAATCAGAAAACGAAGTCATGATTAATGGTTAATTAGTTTCATCCAAGTCGTTATCTTGTAAATGAGCGCTTGGATAAATAGAAACACCTAATCTGAGTATTCCAGTCCTTGCCAATTGTTCACCTTCAATATAGCCATGGCCTTTGTATCCGAGTTGTGCAAACAATCCCATATGTTTGGAGTTGGCGAATTGGAGATTTAATTCTCCTATAATGCTTCCTACAATTCCTGCCTCAATGTATTGTCTCGTCGGTCCTCCAATCCAAAATTCTGGATGTCTCCAAAAATTGCCATGGATTCCAATTTGAACCTTTTGCGAAAGGTTACGATAAAACTTAATACCTCCACCCCAATAACGGTCAATATTCTTACTACCAATACTTGTGCTCATTATAATTAAGTCTTCGTTCTTTTTGAAGAAATTCTCGATGACAACTGATGTCCCAAAAGGATTGAGTCCGAATCGTATTGATGGTAACCATTGGACATTCCCAAATTTAATCATGGGGAAATCAAAAGTATCATTTCCATCCCACAAAAAAGTCTTAACGTAGGTGTATATGCTGAATAATCCAAATGTATTGATCAAATTCAATTTGGATTTTTTTGCCAATTCCTCCAAGGTCAATCGATCTTCTATATTTAATCCTAATTGGAAGTCATATACATAGTCAAGATAGGAAAGAACGTCATTGCCTGCCCCAACCCAACGTCCTTTATATGTCCGATGAATATATCGTGTATAGTCATTTAAAGCTAAAAGAAACAAGAGACTTTCTCTGTAATGTATATCTCCCCTCATCATCCATTTGGTTTGCAAAGATTGAGCGATCATATTCGTTGCTTCCATTCCTCCTGACCTAATAAGAATGGCTTCCTGTTGAGAAAGCAATCTGGTGCCTCGATCACCAAAAAAAGCTACTCCTCCTCCCGTTCCATATGGTGGAAACATACTGACTTCGTACCTATTGTCTTTATAGCCATACTCCCTGAGTCTGTACCCATGACCGAAGATTTCATGTTGAACAATATAAGTAAGGTAGTCGATTTGAAAATCGAGTAATGCTGTCTTTAAAAGTCTATAGCCAATACCCAATGTCTTTCCAGGAATCTTTTCCTCCTTCCAGTATTTATTGTTAATGAGTTTTCCTTCCAACGCATACAATCCTCGATGGACGGTCAGGAGATTTTCAGCATTGGCAATAGAAGAACTTTTGTGGTCCCAAATAAGATGCAATCGTTCTTGACCAACAATTGTGCATTGAACAAAACAAAAGAGTATGAAGAGATAATTTCGGTTTACCACAGTCAACAATTTAAAAAGAAAAAATTCATCGATGGTAAATATTATCAATGACTCTTCAAAATTTTTATTATCACCTCCCTATTCTGTTTTTCCAACACCACAACATATACACCGGTTGGAACCATTTTCAATATGATTTCCTCATGATGATCGCAGCTGAAGTCAAGCCCACCCGAATATGTTCATTCAAAATTTGCTGGCCCATTTTAAAACAAGCATTGACTAGAACCTCACAATCTAAACGATCTTCTATTTTATGATCATCAATTTCTTAACAATAAAGTTGTTACCATCCAAATCGGAAATTAAAACAAAATAAACACCACTTACCAAATCTCCAATTCGGACTTTCAAGCAGTTTCTGTCCTTCGCACACATAACACCGTTGACATTGATGATTTTTACAGAATAATTTGTGATATCTGTTTTTATAAAAATTTGATCGCTGGCGGGATTCGGATAAATTTCAAATTTAACATCCTCAGCATCGGAGGTAGATGTCGTACCATCCAAACCATCGCAATCTTCGTCTACACCATTATTGGGAATTTCTTCAGCACCCGGATTGATGCTTTCGTCAGTATCGTCACAATCTTCATCTGAATTCCAACCATCCATATCATCATCTATCACCAAGATTTCACCATCACAATTTTCATCGACATCGTTGTTTGGTATTTCTTCTGCTGCAGGATTGATTTCTGCATTGGTATCATCACAATCATCGGCAATACCAAAACCATCTTCGTCATCATCGACAAAAGTACCTTTGCAACTGCAATCATTTTGAAGCATATCATCAATCGTATTAGGATCGCCATCATCGCACAGGTCACCTGTAAATTGAAAATTCGCAACCAAGGAGACCAAACTGTCACATCCGTTTGAAGATCCGCCGATTAAAAGGGTGTCAAAGGTATTTTGCTCAGGTGTAAGCTCTATATCTTCGTAGTTTGTCGAGCTTTCGTTACATACATCGATTGTTATTGTACTTGCAGGATTCACCATTTCAACAATCAATGAAGTAGACCCAACACAACCCAATTCGTCTACAACGGTGACAAAATATTCCGCCTCTTGATTTACCTCAATACTTTCAGTTATGGCGCCATTGCTCCATAGATATTCACTCCAATTTCCAGCGCTTAAAACACCGACATTCTCATCACAAAAAGAGGACAAAATTTCAATAACAGGTTGAGGTGCTTGATTTTCGGTAACGATTACACTACTGGTTGAAGAACAACCATTTTCGTCGGTAACGGTAGCTGTATATGCTCCAGCCATATTTACCACCAAACTAGAACCGGTTCCTGAATTGGGATCCCAAAAATAACTATCCCAATCTCCTGTTACACTCAGAGTTGTATGATCGCCTTCACAGAAACTAAAGTCCCCCTCAATAGTGAACTCAGGTATGTCCAGTTCCTCCACATTTACAGAGGACGTACCTGTGCAACCACTTGCATCTGAAACAGTTAGGGAATACAATCCGGGCAAACTTACCTCCAGCATTTGATCGAAACCTTGGATTGGTCCATCCCAAAGATAACTGTCAAATATTCCTCCATCTAGTGTCGTACTCTCACCTCCACAAAATTTCAATAGCCCAGTTATGATTGGGGATAAAGGAGTTTCCATAGTAACCATTACGTTTGAAGATGCAGTACAACCGTTTACATCTGTAACAGTGACTGAGTAGGTCCCTTCAATGTCAACCGTTATTGTTGGAGTCGTTGAACCATCTGTCCAGGAATATTGTGAAAAAGTATCACACGCCTGCAACACAGTAAATCCCCCCGGACAGAATGAGGTTGAACCTCCAATGTGGATATTTGGATTCGGTAAGTTCATCACATCCACTGAAGATTTTGATCTGCAACCAAAATCATTTGTTACGATTGCGGTGTACAAACCAGGCTCACTAACAAAGATACTCGCATCATTCGACTCAATAGGGCCTTCCCAAACTATGCTTTCATCAGATTCCAAATCTACTATAAGCTCAGTTACTTCTCCTTCGCAAATTTCCAGATTGCCAATTATCTCAAATACAGGACTATTTATCTGGGTGACTTCCACTGAGCTTTCTCCGGTGCATCCTGAAGCATCAGTAACGGTAACGGTATATACGCCTGGGTCTTGTACAAATATCTGATTTGACACTTCTCCATTCGACCAGATTATATTAGACCACCATCCTACGCAGAGTTTTGATGAAGTGTCTTCACAAAAAACTTCCTCTGCCGAAATAACAGGGGTCAAGGAATCACTTTCTAAAATATTAACTTGTTGAATAAGTGTTTGGTCTGATGCAAGATCATGAAGCATAACAAATAGTTCTGAAACCAAAGAGAGGTCAACATTAAATGTGGTTTCAATTTCGACACCATTAGAAGATGGATCTCCATCCCACCAACTTACCTCATATGCGTTATCTGGATTCACCTGACAATCAAACATTTGTAAATCTAAAGTTGCATCTGCTGCGCAATAAGAAATTTCTGGAATGGTTACATCATCAAAAGCTCCCGTTATGTTGTATATGATTTGAATTTCAAAATTGTTTGATTCTACACAATTGGCAGGTGTACACCAGCAACCGGAATCCCCATCACCTAAGGCAAGAATACTAAAATGGTAGCTTTGGTTGGATGTTGAAGAAATATCCGCCTCTAAAGTAAAATTTAGGTTTGGACAATTTTCCGCGCAATCTATCCCCCAGTTGTTACTCGGATCTCCATCAAATGCACCTGTGGTCAATGGGTATCCTCCTCCACTTTGTATATTGATTTGTTCTCCGGTAATTTGGTCTGGACAATTGCCCGCATCTGGACTACCCAAAGTATGTTCCATATCATCGCAAACAATGCCACAGTCTGGCACAAACCAAGTGGCGGTGCACATACCCGGTCCAACTAATTCAAAAGTGATGGAATCTGGATTGCTGGATAATTCTGATCCATCATAATAAAATCCTTCTCCATATGATTGACCGCTGCAACATCCTATTGCTCCATCTAATTGATGTATAAATCCTTGAAGTGGATCAACTTCTTTGAGTGAAAAATTATCATCCCTTTTAAATTCAAATCCATGCAACCAATGCATACTTTCTTTATCTACCCAATCCAAATGATAGCTAAAATCGATGGATATTTGTCCCGACTGAGTTATTTCAATAACTAGCAAGGAATCATTTTCATATGACCCTGATGCTTGACTGTCGACAATTTCACAACTAGAACATCCGACTATTTCTATGAGGGTGTTGACACCACATTTTTGGCCATTAGATTTAATGTTTCCCATTATCAGGATGGCAGTTAAAAGCAAGATTTGAGTTTTTTTCATTATATCATTTTGTTGTGCTCTAT
>JAHDDD010000312.1 GCA_020629535.1 Saprospiraceae bacterium | reverse complement strand
CTGCGGGAAGAGAGATCGTTCGTTTCACTCACTGAGAGACTTGGTTTGGGAATGAAACTCTGTGACCCTCTGTGCTCCTGAGTGGAATTCTGTGAAATAGCTATTCGTTGGTTGTGCTCTCTCAGAGAAGTGCAGGCAATTTTTACACTATTCATGTAATTGAATATTATCTTTGCGCCAACAAAATTTAAGGCGTGAAGATCTCATTACATTGGCTCAAGGATTATATTCAACTCGAAATGACTCCCGAAAAGAGTGGGGAGATACTAACCGATATTGGATTGGAAGTAGAAGGAATGGAAGAAATCCAGACTGTAAAAGGTGGATTGGAAGGATTGGTGATAGGTGAAGTATTGACTTGCGAGAAACATCCTAATGCAGACAAACTATCTTTGACTACTGTCAATGTGGGCCAGGAAGAGGCTCTTCAAATTGTTTGTGGTGCACCCAATGTTGCCGCAGGACAAAAAGTTGTGGTCGCAACGCATGGCACCACCATCTACCCTATTGAGGGCGAACCGTTTAAAATCAAGAGAGGAAAAATCAGAGGTGAAGTCTCAAATGGGATGATCTGTGCCGAAGATGAAATCGGACTTGGCAATGATCATGCAGGCATCATGGTATTGGACGAAAATGCGAAGGTTGGATCTTTGGCAAAAGATTATTTTGAAATCAATACAGACATTGTCTACGAAATTGGCCTGACTCCAAATCGGTCAGATGCCACGTGTCATATCGGTGTTGCTGAAGACTTAGCAGCCTATCTTAAAATCAATGAAGGTTTGACCACAGGTGTCGACTATCCTAACCTCACGAATTTTCATATTGAAAAAACCAACTTGCCTTTCAAAGTAGAGGTATTAAACAATGAGGCTTGCCCTAGGTATGCAGGAGTGAGCATTGATAATATTACTGTAAAAGAATCACCTCAATGGCTTAAGGACAGACTCAATGCGATCGATGTGAGACCGATTAACAATGTGGTGGACATTACCAATTTTATTCTCCACGAATATGGCCAACCGTTACATGCTTTTGACGCAGATAAAGTCAGCGGAAAACACATCATTGTTGATACATTGCCCGAAGGGACTAAATTTATTAGTCTGGATGAGAAAGAAAGAAGCTTGTCTGCAGAAGATCTCATGATTTGCGACGGAGATAAAAAAGGAATGTGCATAGGAGGAATTTTTGGTGGAATCGGTAGTGGTGTCACTGAAAGCACTACAAGTATTTTTCTGGAATCAGCACACTTTAACGCAGGCTGGATACGTCGAAGCAGTACACGTCATTTGTTACGAACAGATGCAGCCAAAGTTTTTGAAAAAGGCAGTGACCCAAATGTCAGTGTGGATGCATTGAAAAGAGCAACACTGCTGATCGGTGAATTGGCAGGTGGAAAGGTTGCATCTGAATTGGTTGATATCTATCCAGAGCCCATTAAAGAAAAAGAAATTGAGTTGCACTACGACAAACTCAATAAAATGGTTGGAATTGAAATTCCGAAAGAAGAGGTTCACAATATTCTCCAAGCCATGAAAATGGAGCTGAGGCCTGTAGATGATTCCAGTCTTGCAGTCAAAGTACCGACGAATAAAAGTGATGTAGTACGCGAAGCAGACCTGATTGAAGAAGTATTGAGAATTTATGGATTCAACAAGGTACCCATACCAACAACCGTTAAGTCCACCATCCACTTTGGGAGCTATCCTGAAAAAAGCGATGTGATTGAGATCATCTCAAACTTTTTGGTAGCCAATGGATTCAATGAAATGATGGGGCTTTCGCTGATTGAAGAAAGGAAAATTCCAGAGCTGCTTGGTATTAATTCAGAAAGTTATGTTTACATAAACAACACGTCTAATGTTCATCTAAATATCATGAGACCGGAGCCTTTAACAAGTGGACTCCAAAGTGTATTGCATAATTATAATTACCAACAAAAGGACCTCAAATTGTTTGAGATCGGTAAATCCTATCAGAAATCTGATGGCGAAAATTTTGTGGAGACTCCTTTCTTGACCATGTTTGTAACAGGCCAAAACCATGTGGAACATTGGAGTGGAAACACTGCTGAATCAGATCTGTATTCGATCAAGAAATGGACTGATTGGTTGTTGTCACGATTGGGCATATACACATATCAGGTTGATGAATTGTCAGAGGCAAAATGGTCTTATGGACTTTCTTATCGACGTGGTAAAGAAAACATTGTCAAATTCGGCGCTGTCAACCATGAAGTACTTGAGCACGCTGATATTAAGTCACAGGTTTTTTATGCCGAGTATGATCTGGCAACTTTGGTCAAATTTGGCCAACTTTCAAAACTTACGGTCAAAGAGATTTCCAAATACCCTTCTGTAAAGAGGGATCTTGCCTTGGTCATTGATGAGGGCATAGCTTACTCTCAAATTGAACGAGCCACAAAAAAACTGAAATCGAATATTCTCCAAAATATATCCTTGTTTGATATTTATAAGAGTGAAGAACATCTGGGCAAAGGCAAAAAGTCTTATGCCATTTCAATGTTCTTTCAAGATCAAACAAATACATTGAAAGATAAAATCGTAGACAAAGAAATGAGCCAACTCATTGAGATTCTGAAGAAAGAAGTTGGAGCGGAGATAAGGTCTTGAATCGATTCTCGCCTCTCGATTCTCGTCTCTCAGTTCTCGGTTCTCGCCTCTCAGTTCTCGGTTCTCGCCTCTCGGTTCTCGGTTCTCGCCTCTCACAACCTAATTCCCATTCTCACAATTTCCTATCTGGATTTCTAGGATAGATAATTCTTTGGTTTCGAAATCTGGGAGGATAGAAACTGACTTCTCTGCCTGATAAAATCCATCGGAAAGAATATCGAAATTTCCGGCCAAGGTTATAGAATCTTTTGCATATAACACTGACATTCCTGCAAGACCATCAATGGTTGCATGGTACAACAGAGTGCCTTGGCATTGACAGTTTTGATCATACACATCGTTGATGGTACAAATATTATTATCATCACAAGGAGTCCAAACCAAATTGCCGTTGCATGGGTCGCATGCGTCTGGCGTACCATCGGCATCGACATCAAGATTATCATCACCAGACGGACAAATATCTTCATCATCACACACTCCATCTGCATCTGCATCACTAGGACATGCTTCGCAGAAAGTACACAATGTTCCATCCATTCTGAAGGTACCAGAACCGACATCTTTGAGCACAATGGTTTGGGCATCGGTTGTATTAGTTTTGAAGCAAACTTGCTGTGGCATGGTTTGATCAATGTTTCCAGACCTGTTGTGTAGGAGAATATTTTCTGATCCCATATCAACAGATATGATACCATTGACATTTGTATAATAAGCGGAAAGGCAGATTTCATAATTCTCTGGCATGGCAGGATAAGATAAAATCAACGAATCTCCACTTCCTATATATCCGGTCAATTCACCATTAGGCACACCGGCAGCTCTTTCGGGATTTGATATTCCAAAAGAAGAAATGTAGCTTCCATAATCTTCAATTCTGTCGGTTGGGCATTCACAACTTGTGAAGGTTTCATATCGATCACTTTCCGTACATGGACACAGCGCATACGTCCCTCCGTCGACTTTTACACCACCAGTAATATATCTTTCAATCCTGATTTTCTGAGGACCGGATGTGAAAGTTGGGAAACAGATGGTTTGAGGTTCATATTCATGTAAAGTACTGTCCGGATTATTGAATTTATATTTACCCAGATCATTCAATTCAAATTGTACTCCACCAATAGGATCACTGAAACCAACAGTAAAGCAAATTTCCGTTCCAATTTCCATATATGGATATTGAAGATCAAGGTAATCAAGCCACCAGATACCTCCTGTCATAATTCCATCTGGCAATCCTTCCGCATAAAAGTCATTGGACATTCCATGTGAAGTTAGTACATCTCCACCTTGATATATTTCCGATCCGGCGCAATAGCATGAAGGTAACAATGAAGCACCTGTATCATCTATGCAAGCATCATAATCATTGAGATCACCATCGGTAACAGAGATACCGTCAGCATCACAATCATTTGAACTATTGGCAAACCATTCTACAGGTTCGGGCAGACCAATCGTACCGTCAGCCGTACAAGGATTGGTCGGAGCAGCATCCATAATGTCACATACACCATCAAAATCACTATCAGGAATAAGCTGACCTTTGCATTCACAATCTGGTGTATAAATATCACCTGTAGTACAAATATCACCATCATCGCATGGTGTCCCAATTAAATTGTTATCGAGTCCAGGGCAATAATCTGCATTGTCGCATACACCATCGTTATCTGAGTCAGGTGCTCCATTAGGACATTTACAATCTAGCAATGCACCATCATCTACCCATTGCTGAATCAATGCTATTTCAGTAGCATCCAAGGCACCTCCAACTCTGTCATTCATTGGTGGAAAACCAATAGGTGCATTACAGCCATCATAGTTGGCGATGGTAATGATATCAACCAATGTGGTGCCAGTTAAAATCTGTGGCCCGCATTTATTTCCACCTGAAGTGATACCATCATATGAGGTCAGGTCAAGACCACTTGCTCCTGGCGAACCATGACAACCTGTGCATCCGTTGTCATCCAAGAGTAGTCCTATTTCGGACCAACCCACAAGGCCGGTATCGCAAGGATCATCGTTGTTAGTTACATAACCCAGAGGTTGAGAACAAGCTTGTTGCCAAACATCTGGATTACCCAACCAATCTCCATCTGTATCCTGATAATAGGTATTATATCCTGGGCCATCGCAAACGCCACATATATCTACTTGGCCATAGCAGGCCGTTGAATCTATATCAAATCGCATCTCTGAAAGAGAGTAACAAGAGGAATTATTATAATTGGTGGTGAAGGTAAAAAGTACTTTTTTGATGAATCCAAAGGAGGCCAGACTTGGACCTTCAAAACCTTCATAATCTGAAGTTTCTGGTGCTTTCGGCCAAGTGTATGCGTT
>JAHDDD010000311.1 GCA_020629535.1 Saprospiraceae bacterium | reverse complement strand
ATCCATACAATTGTTTTCCAAATCAGAAAAAGCGGGCGGAGCAAGAATTTGTTTTTGATGTGGATGGAATTGTGGTGCCGCATTTGTTTTTGGTAGAAGCAGGGATTAGTGGTTAGTGGTGAATTTTGAATGGTGAGTGGTGAGTGATGAATGATGAGTGGTGAGTGGTGAGTGGTGAGTTTTGAATGGTGAGTTGGGAGTGGTGAGTGGTGAGTTGGGAGTGGTGAGTGGTTATGATGGGAAATTTGGGACTATAAATAATTCAAAAAGATCGGGGATTTAAAAAAACATTTGGATGATGCTATTGAGTTGAACACTCAACGGATGCCTAGATACGCTGATTTGACGCAGGGAGCAAGTTTGCCTTTTTCGAGAAAACTGATCTTTTGGGAAAAAACGCTTGTTTCGTTTTCTTGGCTGGTTGATCGCATAGGTAAGAAGTATCAAGATAAAGGCATACCCTATTTGGTCAATGAATTTTTGGATATGAAATTGGCTCCGGAATTTTCTGAGAATTTTCCTGAAGGTATAGATTTCAAAAAACCATTGGAGGAAATCGAAATCAAATCTTGGAAAGATAAAATCAATGGTGCGATCAAAAAAGATGAATTACCTACACTCAATGCTTGTTTGTTAGAATGGCATACAACTTTGTCGCATCAGGTCCACGTATATTGCATGACACGCCATTTGGTAGAATCGATGTGGTTGATACAAAGTTTGATACCTGGCTATGATGATATCTGTCATGATGCCAATATGCGTTCACCAAAAAAGCATTCGTACGATTTGATTAGATGGCATTTACGGCTACTTAATTATGGCAAAAAATTTGACGAAAATGTGGCTTTCATTCAAAATATGGGTGTGCCATTTATATTTCAGGATGTACCCGAGGTCCACTTATTGTAAAAACTACTTTGCCATGTGGGTTCATATTTGGTTCAGAAAATTGCATACATTTAGATTTCAACAATAATATTGCAGAATATTATGAAAGAACCCCAAAAAATTAATCCATGCAAAATCTAATTTTAGTATTTATTTTCTTTGTCTCTTCGACTTTCTGCTTGGGGCAAAATATTGATTTAACTCCAGCTTTACCTGGCCCCGAACTTTATAGTGCCGATGTTGGTGATCTCATGCTTGCCGATGTAGACAACGACGGCGACAATGATTTGATCTCGATCGGCGGTGCACTCGGAGGAGAAGGAACACAAACTGATGTATATATAAATGACGGGAATGGAAACTTTAGCGAATTAACTGCTGGACCTTTTATAAATGTTAGAAATGGCGTTATCGAACTTGGTGATGTGAACAACGACAACTTTTTGGATATCTATATCCAAGGATCTACAGGAGGAGGGACGAAAGTAGCAAACCTCTATATCAATGATGGAGCAGGAAATTTCACTTTACCTGATGGTCAACCTTTCGGTGAAAGAAGTGAAGGTGATGCTACATTTGGCGATGTCGATAATGATGGTGACCTCGATCTTTTAACTACAGGGGTTATGAATTTTTTCACTAGCGATCCTTTTACAACTTTATTTCTAAATGATGGAAGTGGTAATTTTACAGAGGCAACAGGAACACCTTTTGAAGTTGTTTCATTAAGTTCTGTTGAGTTTATAGATGTTGAAAATGATGGTGATTTGGATGTAATTTTGCATGGACGAGATGCTAATGACAATCATTCCACCACTTTTTATACCAATGATGGTGCAGGAAATTTCACTCAAATGACCGATTCTTTTGAAGACTTTTCTGGTGGTCAAATAGCCATAGGCGATTCTGACAACGATGGTGATGTAGATATCTTAATGACAGGGAGCACAAGCCTAGGTGATATTACACAACTTTACATCAATGACGGAAGTGGAAATTATAGTTTGAGTACATCAACAACTCTTCCTGGGGCAGTTACTGGCGAAACCAAGTTTGGAGATTTTGATAGTGATGGTGATTTAGATGTATTGATTAGTGGAGTTAGCAGCGACGTAATTGCCGATATTTATGAAAATACAGGGAGCAACAATTTTCTATTAGCTGACAAATTAGGAAAAGCTTATCTTTCATGTTTTGCAATTGGTGATATTGATGGAGACAATGATTTGGACGCCATCATCGGAGGAACTTCTTTTACCTCACCTGCTCGTGCCACCAAAACCTACTTGAACACCTTAATCAATGAAGCCGAACTACTGCTTGATTTTGAATGCATGACTTTAACTTATAACTCCTTTTCAAATCCCTTTGTAATACAAGGTGGAATTAGCGATTACACTGTAGAGATTTTGGATGTAGCTGAAACGGTAATTCAAACCATTACTCCAACCACCAGCAAAGTTTCTGTTGACATAAATACTTTGCCTGTTGGATTCCATTTTCTGCGAGTAGTCAATAATTTAAATGGGCAAGTGGTGATACAAATCATATTGAATGAATAGCTTTAAGCTAATACAAAAGACTTCAACTTAATAGAGACATCACTTCTCGCTTATAACTTTGACCAATCGGCAGTGAGACCTTGTCCAATTCAATTTGTGTAGAGCTAAATGCTGTGATCTTATCTTTGTTAATAATAAAGGACCGGTGTATGCGAAGAAATTGACTTGGAAGAATCTCATCGAAGTCGCTGATCTTCTCTTTTGTAACAATGGTCTTTTCTTTTAGGTGAATTTTAATGTAATCTTTGATGCTTTCAATGTGGGTGATATTATCAAATATGATTTTGATGTTCTTTTTGTTTGAATTTACAAACATAAAATGATCACCTTTCTTCCCGGATTCCTGAACAGAAACCACTTTCGACTCAGTTGTTCGTAAGGCAAGAAATTTATCAACCGACTGAAAAAATCTTGTAAATGAAATCGGTTTCAATAGATAATCAATGACATTCAATTCATAACTTTCCACCGCATAATCTCGATGAGCAGTTGTAAAGATGATACCAGGTGGATCGTGAAGCGCATTGACAAATTCAATGCCTGACATGATGGGCATATTTATATCTAAAAAAATGAGATCAATGTCTTTGCTCTTCAAAGATTCGAATGCATCTAGGGCATTCTCAAATGTATCTACCAATTGCAAAACTTCGATTTTCTCAATATACCTTTTGATGATATTGATAGCCAATGGCTCGTCGTCGACTATGATGCATTTGATTGGATCCTTCATTTCGATTCGATCTTTAAATGTACAGCATAACTTTTATCTTTTTCAGTTACATCTAAGGTATAACGATTTGGGTATATAAGTTCAAGTTGTCTTTTGATATTAAAAGAACCAATACCTCTTTTTGCATCATTCTCTTCTTGGCTAGTTTGTGATTTGCAATTTTCAATTGAAAAATCCAATTGACTTTCATCAGCATTGATTGAAATACTTACCCAAGGGTCTTTTATGGCTTTACTTACTCCATGTTTAAAAGCATTCTCAACAATAGAAAGCAATATCATAGGTGCAATTTTAAAATCCCCATTTGCAGTATTGCTAAAGTTGACCTTTAATTTTTCTCCATAACGCAATTTTTCTAAATCGATATAATTTGAAATCACTGACAATTCTTTTTGAAGTGTGACCTTTTCGTCTGTCGATTGGTAAAGCATGTAGTCTAATATTTCAGATAACCTCATAACTACTTCTGGTGCCTCAGGAGATTGCTCCTGCGTGAGAGAATATAGATTGTTGAGTGTGTTGAACAAGAAATGTGGATGTAATTGGGACTTTAAAAATCGAAGTTCTGCTTGCGCCTTTTCATTTTTCAACACTTCCAACTGATGTGACTGAACAACCTTATCTTTCAAAAATTTCAATGTAAAGAAAATGTACACAATAAGATACACAGCAGGAAAATAGATCGTCAACAAATACAAGGGATCCGTTAATATCTCTAAGATGGATTCTTGGGTGAAATCTGTTCTAAAATATGGTTCAGCCAAATAAACTCTGCTCCACCTGGCCAAGGCAGTACTCAAATAAACTGAAAGAACAAAAAGAAATGAAAAGATCACATACTTGCGCTTTGAAAAATATTTTGGAATCAAAAAATAAACCAAGGAATAGGCAGCCAAACAATACGCAGGCAACATAGAAACATATTTGATAACAGCTGGCAAGTACTGGCCGGTATTGAGTATTTCGAAAACTGAAAAAATAAAAACAAATCCCACCCAAAAGATAAGGTGAGTTAGCCACCGTCTTTCCGCTACGAAATTTATCCATTTCGATTCCAACTTCATTTGCATGGTCTCAATTTATGGCTTTTTTCAACGATAATCTTTCAAAGTGGTCAATCATTATTTCTTGATGACGAACATGGGTTTGCACATGACAAACTACATACAAGGCTACTCTTGTTGTATCTGTCCATCGATGAATCCGGTCCGGCTACTTTCTAAAAATGACACTTTTCAGAAGACTAGATTTGAATCATATTCATTTTTAACTAAAAAAATTCATCATGAAAAAGATTATTCTTATTACACTTTTTGCGCTGGTACAAAATATAACCAATGCCCAAAAGACCCCTTGCGAATCATTACTCAATGCTATCTGGAAAGAAGACATAGAACAGGTGAAAACTTTGCTTGAGAGTGAAAACCCCAATTGTTCATTTAGAGATGATAGAGAACCAAGATCTCCACTCGGAGTGGCAGCCTATCTAGGTAATGTCGAAATGGGAAAACTGCTTTTATCGAATGGAGCAAAAGTTAAATATTTGGGTGATGGTGATGCAAGTGCTTTGATGATAGCAGCTCAAAATGGAAATTTTGATTTCGTAAAATTACTCATCATCCGAGGCGCCGATGTCAATCGAAAAGTGAAGAAAAATGGTACGCCACTAATTGCGGCCGTTCGCGGTTGCAGCCCAGAGATTGTCAAACACATGATACTCTTCGGAGCAGATGTCAATGCATACTCTCAAACTGATGGGAGTCCCTTGATCAATGCAATCAATCAAAACTCCAATGAAATTGT
>JAHDDD010000310.1:4353-5003 GCA_020629535.1 Saprospiraceae bacterium | reverse complement strand
GTTGACATTGGGTTTTATGTTGTGAATATACATTTTATCTATATATTCCTTATCTGTTTGAAGCGAAGGGTAATGTACCTAGTCTGAATGTTGTTTGCATGAATATTGATAATCACCAAGATGAAGAATAAAAGTAGATAAATGATGCATCTTGAAATGTAAACAGGCTTGCAACTAAAACAGGTCATTAACTATGTGTAGGGTTAAACTATAAGCTCACCAAAAGTAGAGTATCTATTATTTTTATTGCAATAAAAGATATTTGTTATCACTTTTGGCTGATTAATATTTCTGTTCACCAACACACCTACCAAGGCACTTTGCAAGGTGGCCGGGCCACTGAAAACCCATCATCAAAAAAGAAATCAAGCATGAAATTGCTACTTTTGAATCATGACAAATATTGGAATCGCTCTGCATGGAGGCGCTGGAACCATTCTCAAATCTGAAATGACCGATGAAAAAGAAAAAGCATACAAAGATGCTTTACAAGCGGCGATTGATGTGGCTTGGGAAATATTAGCCAATAAAGGCACAGCAATCAATGCAGTTGAGGCAGCTATCGTTTCTCTTGAAAATTGCCCCTTATTCAATGCAGGCAAAGGTGCTGTTTTCAATGCTTTGGGAAAACATGAGATGGATGCCAGTAT
>JAHDDD010000310.1:0-4343 GCA_020629535.1 Saprospiraceae bacterium | reverse complement strand
GGAAGTACCCTACATGCCGGTGCAGTTGCGGCTGTCCCAAATCTAAAAAATCCTATTAAACTTGCACGAAGGGTTATGACCGATTCAGATCATGTTTTATTGATTGGTGAAGGTGCCAAAGAATTCGCCGATCAATTTGATATTGAATTTGAAGATGACAAATATTTTCATGATGCATATCGTCATGAACAATGGGTTAAAATCAAAGACACGGATCGCTTTCAATTGGACCATTCGAAAGAGAAAAAATATTTGGGCACTGTTGGAGCTGTTGCGCTAGATCATGTTGGAAATATTGCAGCAGGAACCTCAACAGGAGGCATGACCAACAAAAAGTTTGGAAGAGTAGGAGACAGCCCAATCATTGGCTCTGGTAATTATGCAAACAATAAAACCTGCGCGGTCTCTTGCACGGGTTCTGGTGAGTACATTATGAGAGCAAGCACTGCATTTCAGATTTCATCATTGATGGAATATAAAAATATGAGCTTAGCTGAAGCAGCAGACTTCGCCATCAATAAAACATTGCTGGATATTGGTGGAGATGGAGGAGTGGTGGCAATAGACGCAAAAGGGAATATCGCAATGCCATTCAATTGTGAAGGAATGTACAGAGCCTTCAAGAATCAGCGGGAGTCCAAGATTATGATCTATCGGTAATCAAAGGTGTGTTCCATTTTAAATGGAAAATTACAAAGCCGTAAGATTCTAAAACTCAAATTCTGCATCCATAGGTAAAACCTCTAGTTGCTTTTCGTCAATGGTGTATTGATCGCTGTTGGCAAGTACATGAACGGTCAGATTTGACATGGTCATGGGCATCCCTTCCGAAAGAATTTCAACATTGTTGTGGGTTAAAGTATCTGGATCAAAAACGATGACCATACCCGAACCAATTACTTTAAAATGATTGCAGTTTTTGATTATCAAGCCTGTGTCTTCAGCCAATCCAACACCCAATAGGTGAGGGTGTTTGGCCACCGCCTCAGCCAGTCTACCGAATCTGCCTCTTTGAATGAAATGAGAATCGATGATCAAACCAGGAATGAATTTCATTCCTTCTCTCATCTTTACAGAACCTTTGAGCAATGCTTCTGAACTACTCCCTCCTGCTATCATTTCACTTGACATTGCCATAGCACCTGCACTTGTGCCTGCAATTACAATTTTTTCATTTTGAAACCGATGTTTAAGAATGCTATGCATTTGGCTATTGCCGATGATATCAACAATTCTTGATTGGTCTCCACCAGAAAACATAACACAGTCTGCTTCAGAAATCAATTTCAAATTCTCAGCTTTCTCTGCATCTGCTGTCTCTCGAATGTCCAAAATATTGAGATTTGTGCAGCCCAATCTGGTAAATGCCTTTTGATAATTTTCACCCACTTCGACGGGTATTTGCGAAGCTGTGGTGATGAGGCAAATTTTAGCATGAATACCACCACTTTCCTTAACAACCCGGCTTAAGATTCCGTCTTTTACGAAATCTAAACTATAGCCGTCTTTTCTTTCGACCCCTTTGTCTTCATTTCCACCTATGGGTATTAAAATTCCTTTGTATGCCATTGTCTTACTTGAAAAATGTACGCAAAAGTAAATCAATTATTAGACATAAAATGCAGTACAAACCTCTTTGTTGGCTATATTTAATTATCATAATTAAAAACGAAAACCATGCGTATTAGAGAAATTCGAGCTATGAGAGGACCCAATTATTGGTCCATTAGAAGACACAAGCTGATTGTGATGACCTTGGATTTAGAAGATTATGAACAAAAACCTACCAACAAAATTGATGGATTTTACGAGAGACTGAAGGAAATGTTTCCAGGTATGTATGAGCACAGATGTAGCGTCGGTTCACCTGGAGGATTCTTTCAACGTGTGCAAGAAGGTACGTGGATGGGGCACGTCATTGAACATATTGCACTAGAGATCCAAACATTGGCCGGTATGGATGTCGGATTTGGAAGGACACGTGGATATGGTGAAGAAGGTGTATATCACGTGGTCTTTGCTTATTTGGAGGAGAAAGTAGGTAAATATGCAGCCAAAGCCTCAGTAAGAATCGCTGAAGCATTGTCAGAAAACAAAGAGTACGATCTGTCAGAAGATATTCAGGAGATGCGCGAAATAAGAGAAAGAGAAAGACTGGGCCCAAGCACATCATCCATCATTGACGAGGCAGTAAGCCGAGGTATGCCTTGGATTAGACTCAATAGATATTCTCTTTGCCAAATTGGGTATGGGGTAAATCAGAAAAGAATACAAGCAACCGTGTCAAGTGATACAAGCAGTATTGGGGTAGAAATTGCCTGCGATAAAGAAGACACAAAGCACCTCTTAGAACAAGCAAATATTCAGGTGCCCAAAGGTGAGATTATAAGAAGCGAAGCAGGGTTGAAAGAATCTGTTGAATATCTTGGTTATCCTCTGGTCATCAAACCGATCAATGGAAATCACGGAAGAGGTATCACCATCAATATCCAAAATTGGGAAGAAGCATTGGAAGGATTTGAAGCCGCAAAAAAGGTTTCAAGAAGTGTGATCGTCGAGAAATATATCACAGGTGATGACTATCGGCTGTTGGTCATAAATTACAGATTGGTGGCTGCAGCCAAACGAACACCTGCTCATGTGATCGGTGATGGAAAATCAACTATTCAAGAATTGATTGATGAAGTAAACAAAGATCCTAGAAGAGGATATGGTCATGAAAAAGTATTGACCATGATCACAGTCAATGATATGACAGAAAACATCCTTAAGTCGAAAGGCTACACAGTGGATTCTGTTATTGACAAAGATGAAATCCTCCATTTAAAAGATACTGCAAATTTGAGTACAGGTGGAACAGCCACAGACGTCACTGATATCGTTCATCCTGAGAATATTTTTATGGCAGAAAGAATAGCCAGAGTCATAGGATTGGATATTTGTGGAATTGATGTGATGACCTCTGATATTTCAAAAACATTGGATGAAACAGGTGGGGCTGTCTTAGAAGTCAATGCTGGGCCTGGATTTCGAATGCACCTTGCACCAACTGAAGGCTTGCCAAGAAATGTCGCTTCACACGTGATGGATATGTTGTATCCTTCTGGCACAACCGCTAGAATTCCAATCGTTGCTGTGACCGGTACAAATGGTAAAACGACCACTACAAGACTCATCGCCCATATGGTGAAAATGATGGGTCATAAGGTGGGTTATACAACCTCAGATGGGATCTATATTCAAAACCATATGTTGGATAAAGGAGATTGTACTGGACCCGTGAGTGCTGAATTTGTGTTAAAAGATCCGACCATTGACTTTGCAGTTTTAGAAACCGCGAGAGGTGGATTGCTCAGAGCAGGTTTGGGATTTCACCATTGCGATATTGGCATCGTGACCAATATCGCGCCTGATCATTTGGGCCTTAAAGGCATTAACACCATTGAACAGATGGCAAGAGTGAAAGGCGTCATACCTGAGACCGTATTACCGGACGGATATGCGATACTCAATGCAGATGATGAACTCGTATATGATATGCGCAAAAATGTAAAATGCAATGTTGCATTGTTTTCAATGGATGAAGAAAATGAGCGCATAAAAAAGCATGCTAAAAATAACGGTCTTTCTGCCATCTATGAAAATGGATTTATCACCATTTGTAAAGGTACCTGGAAGATGAGGATTGTGAAGGCTGTCAACGTTCCACTTACATATGGAGGAAAGGCCAGATTTATGATACAAAATGTGTTGCCGGCAGTATTGACGGGCTACATTCGAGGTTTTGATTTACGTGATATCAAAATGGCACTTGAGTCATTTATTCCTTCAGCAGCACAGACTCCTGGTAGACTCAATCTTTTCAAGTTTAAAAATTTCGATGTTTTGCTCGACTATGCACACAATGCCGCAGGTATGTCAGCTTTACATAAGTTTATTGAAAACCTTGAGGGGAAACCAAAGGTGGGCATCATAGCCGGAATAGGAGACAGACGAGAAGAAGATAACATTGCAATGGGTAAACTGGCAGCCATCATGTTTGATGAGGTGATCATACGTCAGGATAAACATTTACGGGGAAAGACGGAAGAAGAGTTGATTGGAATGCTTAAAAAAGGAATCGCACAACACAATCCAGAAACACCGGTTCTTGTCTTCAAATCTGAAAAGGAAGCCATAACACATGCCATTACGAATGCGAGACCAGGCTCTTTGATTACAATGTGCAGCGATGTGGTACCTGATGCTTTAAAATTGGTCATGGAGTTCAAGGAAAAGGAGGCCGAGAAATTGTATGAATTTACAAAAGAGGATATTCCGAATCAGAACTGATTTGAATTGTA
>JAHDDD010000309.1 GCA_020629535.1 Saprospiraceae bacterium | reverse complement strand
TTGTAACTCATCTTCTATTTTCTCCGTTCCGAATCCCAACTTCGTCAATTTATGATTATTACAATTAGGACATTGATGTGGAAGATTCGCTCGATGCGAACAATAATGACATTTCAATTCTTGAAAAAACTGATGTACCGTAAGGGTCAAATCACAGTTGGGACATTCTGCTGTCCAGTTACATTTGTTGCATCGCATCGTGGGCGCATAACCTCTTCTATTTTGAAAAAGAATGGCTTGTTCTCCATTCGCAATGGTCTGTGTCAATGCATCAAGCAAGTCTTTACTAAAATGCGAAGTAACCTGACCCGCTTCATATGATTTTCTCAGATCCACCACATCGATCTTTGGCAATACAGCTGGACCATGACGTTCCAATAATTTTACCAACCCATACTTTCCTGTCAATGCATTTTGATACGTCTCCAATGAGGGGGTTGCTGAACCAAGCAAAACTTTGGCACCGTAAGCTTTGGCCACATAGGTCGCTGTATCTCGAGCATTATATCTTGGAGCCGGATCATTTTGCTTATAGGAAGGATCATGCTCTTCATCGATGATAACCAAACCCAAATTCTGAAACGGAAGGAATAATGAAGAACGAGCACCCATGAAAATAGATCGGCCACCTCTTGCTTCATGATAAAGTTCGACACGATCATTGTTCGACATTCTACTATGGTACAAACCTATCTTGTCTCCAAATACTTTTTGTAATCTCTGTACCAATTGCGTAGTCAATGCAATCTCAGGGACCAGATATAAAACTTGATTTCCTTGCTTTAATTGATCAATGATCAACTCAATATATATTCTTGTCTTTCCACTCCCTGTAATCCCATACAACAAGGCGAGATCTTTATCTTCAAATATCTTTTTTATTTCTTCGTAAGCAATATTTTGTGGCTTTGACAACGGAGCAGGTTTGATCAAATCGCCGACGTACATCTTCAACCGTGAGACCTCCCTCTTTTCCATTTTTATGACATCCTTCTTAAGCAATGCATTCAAGACAGATTGATTCGTTCCTGTCATTTCATACAACTCAGATTTAGGAATCCAATCTTGTTGCTTTGTCATATCTTGCAAGGCAAGCATTACATCTGTTTGCTTACGTGATCTTTCTACCAACTCCAAGGCAAGGTCAAAGTTTTCCGCACCCATAAAGGGATCATTGATACTGATAAAATCTTCCTTCTTAGCCTTATATTTTTCTATCAGCTCTTCTTCTGTTTTGATAACGCCTTTCTCAATCAAGTTTCTGATGTGTGGATAAACGGTTTTCTGTTGTAAAATTCCTCTTACCGTTTCTATACTAATTTCTCCCTGCATCCAAATCGCTTCTGCAATCATAAATTCCTTAGCAGGAAGGTCATCCAGATGATCTTGGTATTCGGCCAATGCCTGCAACTTTGTCTCGCTACTTAATTTCAATCCTGAAGGCAATACCATATTCATCACCTCTCCCTTCGTACAACAATAATAATCTGACATCCAGTCCCAGATCTTGAATTGAAGATCATCAACAATTGAATCCGGATCAAGGACCGAAACCACAAGCTTGTACATCGCTTCAACATCTGGCTTGTTATCTAATAGCTCATACACAAGACCGGCATACAACTTATTTCTTAATGGCACCTCCACTCGAACACCTCTCTTAATTTGAGATTGCATACTCGTTGGCACGGCATAGGTTACCTCCAATGGCAAAGCCAAAGGAAGAATAACATTGATATACATTTCTGTAGAAATGAGTTCTTGCTGCATTAGTTGGAAGAAACAAATTTACTAATGATGACCCCGATCAGAACAGTGAGGTACAACTGTCCAAAGATCCCCAATATTAGAGTGAAAGATTGTGCCACCGGATGTACTGGTGAGATATCACCAAATCCAATGGTTGTCAATGTGATATAACTATAATATAACAAATGAAAGAACTCTGGGTTCTCGATGGTGAACGCACCTTCGAAATAAAATTCAATAAAGAAAAAACAAGGCGCCGCCAACACACCCAATACCATATAGCCTACTGTACATGCAAACACTTCATTGACGGTAATGGTCTTAGCAAGTAGCATGTGTCTCAAAATATTAACAAACACATGGCTGAAAAACAATAGATTCAATAAAGCATTTAATGCCACCAAACTCGTGCTTTCATTATGAAAGACGTGCTCTGAATTAAGGCTAAATATGGCAATATTAATACCTCCTAAAACCAACATGAAAATCATTTCTCGATAGGTTCTGGATGTATACAACGCACTAAGCAGAACAACAAAAGCATAAACAAAATCCATCAAAAGTACCCCACCAAAAGAATGATGTGCAATAGGCGGTAATACAATCAATGTCACAAATGCCAGCAGCATAATCCCAAATTTAGGATGCTCAAAGTGATACCTTATTGATTGTGAAAATGATCTCAAGTTAAATTGAATTTCTTATACTTGTTTGGGAAAAGTTACCAAGTCAAATCACAATTTAACCATTTAAGATCAAAACCGCAGACTTGCGTAGACAGGATAATGATCAGAATATTTGACCGGATCAACTGTATGGTCAATGACTTCAAATTTTTGGTTGGGTATGATGTAGTCAATGCGCAAGAACGGATACTTACCTCCAAAACTAACACCCAAGCCAGTCCCTTTTTTACGAAATGTATCTTGTCGTCTTTTTCTGCTCAAACGGTTTACATACGATTGTGGAACATCATTCATATCACCTGCCATGATAACAGGATAAGGAGCTGCACGCACATGATCCATCAACACATCCAATTGCCTTTTGCGCATGATCGTATACCTTGAATAATTAGCGAGTATGCCCTTGATTTTATTCCAGGTCTTAGCTTCACTTAGGTTTGGATCTTTGATAATCGCATCTGTCGTCTTACTGATCAAATTAGAACTGAGATGATAACTATAGACTCTGAAGATTTTTCCATTCGGATGCTTAATATCTGCCCAAACTGCTTCTTCTGTATTACCTCCCACCTTAATCCTTCCTTTATCAATGAATGGGAACTTTGAAAAAATAGCCATCCCAAACGGACTCTCAACCGTGTCGTAATCTTTCAGAAAAGTATTGATGATCGACTTACTTGCCTTTCTTTTTTCTTGAATACATATAACATCCATATCCTCGTGACCCTTAAAGTATGCGTCCATGGATGCGACGGTCTTTTTATCTTTTGGACTAAGATGCAACCCTCTCACATTGTAGGTCATGACCTTTAAATTTTCTTTACCCTTTTGCTCTTCACTTTGAAATTGCACCAAGCCTTGAATGGAGTTCCATCCCAAAGCAATCGTTAGAATAGACAGCAAAGAAAACTTTGGTTTGCTAATCAACCAATAAATTACAAATAGAAAATTACAAGCAATCCAAAATGGAAACAGCAACCCAAACAATGAGATGATTCTAATTTTTTCTGGATTTACCCATGGGCACAGATAAGAAATGATAAGACAGAGCGCTGCACAAATATTAAAAAAGAAAAGGATTTTTCGCACTAGGAATTTTTACTCGCCTGATTAAGAAATTCTTTTTCTTCATCACTCAGGTTTTCATATCCTGACTCATTAATCTTGTCAAGAATTTCATCAAGTTTGGTTTGGAAGTTGCCGCCTTGCGAATGTTGATCTTCGTTTGGTGCATCTTTGGCTTTGCCCTTGTTGTAGACCACTTGCATCTCTGCTTTTTTTCTTTTTGGGCGCATTGGTTTTTGAGCATTCGGATTGAAAATATCCAATAAAGATTGAAGCCGTTCCGTAAGATCATTTCCAGACCTTAATTGACTCACATAAAATATTCCAAACAACGCACCACCCAAATGTGCCCAATGTCCACCTGTATTGTCAATATTCGCTGTACCAAGAATATCAAAGAAGAAGACCACCAAAGCAATCCATTTAATCCTCACCGGACCAATCAGTAACAAATGCATAACATAATCAGGAGACGTCATAGCTGCAGTCATGACCATACACATTACAGCTGCAGAAGCACCCATGGCAGTTGCATTTCCACCTGATCCAAATAAGAAAAAATAATCACTGATCACATACACGATTCCTCCTGCCAATCCTCCTAACAGGTAAAGTGGTAAAATTCGCTTATCTCCCAGAAAGTCTCCAACAATCCTTCCAAACCAATACAAGATCAACATGTTAAAGATCAGGTGCATTGGTCGTTCATGCAGAAACATATGGGTAACCCAAGTCCAGATATAAATCAAAAATTTAGGGTACTCTGATGGCAGTGACAAAGATTCAATGATCTTTTTATAAATACCATTTACATCACCATACGAGGTGAAAACAAACACAATTGAAATAAATACAAACACAGCGATATTGACCAGTATGATCCTGGTCAGCATGTTCCCTGATTGAAACTGATACTTTATATCGTCGATGATTGACTTAAACATATTAAATTAAATACAAATATATAATTTGTTGACTAATTGAGCGCTATCGCTAAATATTGAATTTTCCCTTTTTCCACATGGTAACCATAATAAAACCCATCAACGCTCCACCCAAATGTGCAAAGTGTGCAATCCCAGTACCTCCTCTAAATCCTCCAAACAAATCTAATGCTATCAAACCGATGGCCAGATAGATTGCTCTAATTCTTACTGGTGGAATGATCAGGTTGAGCATCATATTTGGAAACAAGGTTATGAACCCTATCAACACACCGAAAATCGCACCTGATGCTCCCCTTGCTCCGGCCAATTCGCCCATAGAATAACCAATTATTATATGAGCAGCTATGGCTGCAAATCCGGAGATGAGATATAAAAATAAGAACTTTCTTGATCCTAAGAGTTTTTCCAAATATGGACCAAAAAAGAACAATTGAAGCATGTTCCAAAACAAATGCTGAATGTCACTATGCACAAACATCTGTGTTACCAATTGGTATGGCTGAAAACCATGCTCGGGTGGCACAAAAGCCAATTGAATTCCTTGGAAATAATTCCTGATGATAA
>JAHDDD010000308.1 GCA_020629535.1 Saprospiraceae bacterium | reverse complement strand
GTCTTTGCACAAGATTTTTTAGAACCTTTTGTGCAAGCTTTTTTTGCAGCTCCTTCAGCAGGAACGACATCTGATTCTGACATAGCAGCTTTAACTGCAGTACCTTCAGCATCATCTGCCATTTCAGTAGGGCTGACATTTACAAATGCTTTTGAATCTGTGCAATACTTCACTTCATCAAAACTTACTTTACCAGATGCAGCACATTCACTTTTCTTATAAAAGCTAACTGAACCTGATTCAGCACAAACTCTTTTTTCAATGCTTTCATCAGCTTCAGCAGCGATATCAGCCTCTACAAGGGCAGAAGCGACTTTTGCTACATCATCTGTATTTACATCATTTGAAACTTGAGTGGCGGCAGCTTTCTTGCTACAAGTTTTTGAGCATTTCTTTGCACAACTTTTTGTCTGAGCAGAAAGCATTCCAGCAAACAGCACAAACGAGAATAAAAACACTAATTTTTTCATTATAATAAATGTTTCCTTATGAGTTATAAAATAAGGTACAAGTTAAATAGAAATTTCGTTTCTAAATTGTCAATAACAAAACAATAACGTTTTGATTTAGATTAAAGTGAAAAATACCCCATCTTTATATATTCTAAAAAATTATAATATAGATGATGTTCAGAATCACCACTATTATATGTTTATTGGCAGGAATTTGTTCCTGTAAAACGCAAAATTACACACCAGAGTCTTTTGAAGGACAAATGTTGGTCTTCGGAAATGAAGGTGGTTTTGCAGGAACGGTCAATGAATATTATTTGTTTGAAAATGGTCAATTGTTCCATTTCAATAGCAGGAGTACTACCAAAATAAAATGTCAGGACCTTGACAAAAAAACGGTTGATCAAGTCTTTTCTAATTTTAAAAATCTTGGATTCTTCGAAATGGAACTCGATGATCCGGGTAATCTAACAAACTACCTTCGCATGGAATCGGGTGAAGAAAAACACGAATTAAAGTGGGGAGGAGTTAACGAAGAGGTCGCTCCTATCGTCAAACAATACTATAACAACTTAATGCGAATTGCAAAAACAAAAACTGTAGCTAAAGAATGAAAAAACTTATCCTACTTTTATCAGGTTTCCTTTTTGTAAATATGTTCTCTTTTGGACAAGCAGATTTTAAAAAAATAAAAACTGCTAGTTCAAATCAAATCGAGAATTCTCAAAAGGAAATCAATTGGAATGTATTTGCTAAATGGCAGAAACCTTCTGCAAACAAGCAAACGCCATTTGTTCCTTCTCCCAATTTCACATTCACTTCAAGAGAAGATCTGATCCAGCCACTTCAAGTTCGTGGAAAAGATAAAAATGGTACGGCAAGATTTATTTCCGGAACCATCGATCCTAAGCTTAGAAGTGCCCATATCGATGAACAGATACAACAATATTTGGCCGCAGCCAATGATCTGTTAGAAATGAAGGAGGCGGAGAAAGAATTTAAAACGGTAGATAGCAAAACCGACAAGATTGGTTACACTCACTACAAGATGCAACAATACATCAATGACATTCCGGTCTTTGGTGCAGAAATCATTTTGCATGAAAAAAATGCCACCATCCAAAGCTTGAATGGAACGCATATGCCTACCGTTAATATCAATGCAGACAATCTTCAGAAAGATGCCAGCATTCCTTCTTCTGATGTAAGAGCTTTGGTAGAATCTAAAACCGAAGACCCGATTTTTGATCTTAGGGATGGTCATTCAAATTGGTTGCCTCAAGAATTCAACCAGTTTAAAGAGTCATTGGTGTATTATCATCATGAAGATGCATTGAAGCTGGCATACCATGTTCAGTTTTATCCAAATCTTGGTGAATGGTACACCATGTTCATTGATGCCAATGATGGTTCAGTGATCAATAAATATTCAAATATCTGCAGATTCCATGAGCATGGACCGGATGAAAAGCACAATTGTGGCTCTTCTTGTATGGATGGTCCTGCTACCGCTACCGCCACAGATTTATTAGGTCAGAACGTAACGATCAATACATACGAAGTAGGAAACAGCTATTATATGATAGATGGTTCACGACCTATGTTTTCTTCGACCTCAAGCAACCTGCCAAATGAACCTGTAGGCGTCATTATGAGCATTGATGCATTTGATACGGCTCCTCAAAGCAACAGTTTTAGTTATGATCATTTCACTTCTTTTAACAATAGCTGGAATGATTCACCGGAGGCTGTATCCGCCCAAAAGAATGCTGGGATTGCATATGATTATTTTAGAGGTACACACAGCAGAGAAAGCATAAACGGCAGTGGTGGAAATATCTTTTCATTTACCAATGTTGCCAATGAAGATGGTAGTTCTATGGGTAATGCATTTTGGAATGGAGTAGCGATTTTTTATGGCAATGGAGATCAGGCGTTTTTCCCATTGGGTAGAGCACTTGATGTTGCCGGACACGAAATGACACACGGCATCATTCAGAATACAGCAAACCTCGAATACTATGGAGAATCCGGAGCGATCAATGAATCTATCGCAGATGTGATGGGTGCTATGATGGACAGAGATGATTGGTTGATGGGTGAAGATGTGGTAAAATCCAATTTCTTTCCTGGTGGAGCATTGAGAAATATGCAAGATCCTCACAATGGAGCTCCAACTGGAAACTATGGAGCAGGATGGCAACCAAAACACACCAATGAGCAATTTACAGGAAGCCAGGACAATGGTGGTGTGCACATCAATTCTGGAATTACCAACCATGCATTTTACCTGATCGCTACTGGTCCGAATGGTTTGCAAGGCATTGGTAAAGACAGAATGGAAAGAATAACCTACAGAGCACTAGATAATTACCTTACGAAATCTTCACAGTTTGTTGATTTGAGATTGGCGATGGAGCAATCAGCTTCTGACCTTTATGGAAATACTGAATTGAATGTCGTGAGAGCTGCTTTTGATCAAGTGGGAATCGGTAGTGGACAGGGTGGAAATTATCAGAACGATTATAATGAAAATCCTGGTCAGGATCTGATACTTTATACAGATCTTCAAAACAGTAATCTATATCTTGTCAATGCTGCCGAAGAATTTTTGGCAAACCCATTGAGTGAGAATGATATTCTGTCAAAGCCAAGCATTACTGATGATGGCTCAGCCATTGTATATATAGGTACCGACAAAAAAATGTATGCTATCTTCATCGATTGGGCCACAGGTGATGTGACAGCAGATGAGTTGAGTGGAAATCCTGTTTGGCGAAATGTGGCGGTATCGAGAGACGGTACCAAGATTGCCGCCTTGACAGACGATTTGAACAATCAGATTTCTGTCTATGATTTTGGTCAACAGGCTTGGCAAGATTTTGATTTGTACAATCCGACCTATACAGAAGGGATCACGACAGGAGATGTCTTGTATGCTGATGTTTTCGAATTTGATCATACTGGAAACTATGTGATGTATGATGCAGCCAATCGAATTGAAAGTCAAAACGCAGGTACCATCGAATACTGGGATATCGGACTTATCGAAGTATGGAATAGTGCAGCAAATACCTGGGCACTCGGGTCCATTGAAAAGATTTTTCCAGCTTTACCAGATGGGGTCAGTGTAGGGAATCCTACTTTCTCTAAAAACTCTCCGTATATCATTGCTTTTGATTTTCTTGATCAGGATGGCAACAGTGTCTTGGGAGCAAACCTTGAGACCGGAGATGTGGGAGCTATTTATGGAAATACATTGTTAGGATATCCGAGTTTTTCTAATACTGATCAACAAATGATTTTCGATATTGATCAAAATGGTTATGAAGAATTGGGGATCATTAATTTGAATGACAATAAGATTACAGCCACATCAGGTAGTCTTGAGTTTTTCTTTACCAATATCACACCATCTCAATGGGGCATTTGGTTTAGCAATGGTCAAAGGATATTGAGTGATGTGGAAGAAATTGCTGAGTCGGGAAGCATCAATGTATTTCCAAATCCAGCTCATGATCAATTACAATTAAGCATTGATAATGAGATCGGAGGCATTGAAAGGCTTGAAATTATAGATATGTATGGCAAACAAATACGGAATACGAATATTCAGAATAGATATGAATTACAGATTGATATTTCTGATATTCCTCCAGGAGCATACATCCTTTCCATCAAAGCTGGAAATTCAAAACATCATAAGAAGATAATCATCCAATAATAAACATTAGGGAGGGCTTCGGTCCTCCTTTTTCATTACCATTGGCGTACAAGAAAGTTCTCATCATTCGCTTAAGTTCAATGGGAGATGTGGTCCTCACTTCTCCGGTCATTCGTACGTTATATAATCAATGGTCTTCTGAAATCCACTTTCTGGTAAAACCCATTTTTGCTTCCATCCTTCAAGAAAACAAAAATGTCAGTAAAGTTTGGGAATATGAAGACGATGAGGCGAAGCTTATCGCTGAACTAAAGAGCCAGAACTATGATCTCATCATTGATTTACATAAAAATATTCGATCCAAACGCATACGGTCATCAGTTGGTGTCGAAAGCATTGACTTTGACAAAATCAATCTCCGCAAATGGATGTATGTTCATTTTAAATGGCCTGCCTTACCCTCCGGTCATTTGGTAGATCGATACTTTCAATCGCTGGAGAAAATGGGTCTAAAAAACGATGGGAAAGGACTTGAATTTTATACTACACAAAAGGGGAAACAAAGAGACAGTAATTATATCACTGTTGCGTTGGGAGCCGCTCATCAAACCAAACAGATTCCGGCAGATAAATTGGTAGAGATATTGAGAGGGATTGATGCACCAAAAATTTTGTTGGGAGGTAAAGCCGATTTTGAGAAAGGTGAAGAGATCGCAAATAAGGTTGGTGGCTGTGAGAATCTTGCGGGAAAATTAAGCATCCAGGAATCGGCAGCTGAAATTGAAAATAGCAATGTGCTTCTCACAGGAGATACTGGTTTGATGCACATCGCAGTAGGATTGAAAATTCCAGTGGTGGTGATGTGGGGAAATACGGTTCCTGCATTTGGAATGTATCCATATT
>JAHDDD010000307.1:1340-5024 GCA_020629535.1 Saprospiraceae bacterium | reverse complement strand
TCTGGAAATTGTTCGAACCCACAAATAACGCATTCGGATGGACCAATGCAAAATCAAAATTGTGGAACAGGATTTTTCTTCAGAACTTGGAGGGCCACCTCATCCAATGGACAAAGTGTAACTTGTGTTCAAAAAATTACGATTATTGCTGATGATCCGTTAAGCCTCTCAGACATTGATTGGCCACAATCAACAGTAAATTTACCTGGTTGTGCAGATGGTCAATCAATTCATCCAGATATCATTGGTTTCGTACCATCTGTAGATAATGACTCTGATTGTATAGATGCAGCGATTTCTTTCTCAGATGAGGAAGTAACAGGTAGTTTACCCAATGGAGTTTGTAAGCGAGTCATAAGAACTTGGAAAGTCACAGACTGGTGTTTGTATGTTCCGAATATGCCAATTCATTATTTTACTTTTGAACAAACCATCAATATTGGTTCTGGTGGTGGACCTCAATTTGGAAGTTGTGAAGACATACTAATTTCGGACGGTGTAAACGATTGTCAAGGTGTTATCGATGTTACTAAAAATGCAACTCATGCGTGCGCATCTGCTTTGAACTACTCATGGACTTTAGATCTAAATAACGATGGATCAATTGACCATAACGGCAATGGCAATAACATAAATGGAACTTATCCATCAGGTACTCATAAATTAACTTTTGTTGCAGTGGATGAATGTGGTAACGAAGGCATGTGTATGTGTATTGTAGTTATTGATGATGAAAAAGCTCCTACGCCCATTTGTTTCGCAGAAGTTATATGGCCTTTGGAAGCTGACGGTACTGCTACGGTTTGGGCCTCTGATTTTGATATCAAATCGGAGGATACATGTGATCCAAGTGAGATATTACAATTCTCTTTCACAGCGGATGGAAACACGCCGGCATTGAGCTTTGATTGTTCTGACCTTCCGAATGGGATCGGTGCAGAAATTCCACTGCAAATGTATGTGATTGATTCTGATGGTAATTCTGAATTTTGTCAAGTTACTCTTGTCCTTCAGGATAATGGAGATTACTGTACTGACATAATAAATGCTACTGGTAGAATTCAAGGTAACATTAAGTCTGAATTAGGTGAATTGGTAGAAGATGTTGAAGTAGAGTTGCTCAATGTAACTCAAAACAATATGGTCATGGAAATGACTGACAATACGGGTGATTATGCCTTCGTTGACGTGGATTACTATGATGGTTATTACATCGATCCTAAAAAGGATACTGATCCAATGAATGGAGTCTCTACACTAGATTTGGTGCTTATACAAAAACACCTTTTGGGTACTTTGCCCTTAGATTCGCCGTACAAATTGTTGGCAGCCGATATAAATGCATCAGAGCACATATCTGCTACAGATTTGATTGAATTAAGGAAGTTGATTCTAGGGATATACACAGATTTCCCTAATAATGATCCATACTTATTTATTGATGGAAACTTCGAATTCCTTGATGATACACAACCATGGCAATTTGAATCTACTGTAGATATTGAGGCTTTGTATGTAGATGAAACTGACGCAAATTTTGTTGCGATCAAGGTGGGTGATGTAAATAACTCAGCCACATACAACTTCGATCAAACGAGCTCGAATAGAAATAGTGATGCAGTCGAAATGTTGATAGAAGACATCGTATATGAAATAGGTAATTCATATTTGATTCCTTTTAAAGTGGAAGAAAATATTTCTACTGTCGGAATGCAATTGGCTGTTGAACTTAGTGACGATCTTACTTTTGTAGGTTTGCATGGAGGGCAGATAGGATTAAAATCGTCCAATTTTGTTCTTTCGAATCAAAATGTGCTCAGCATTAGTTGGGATAACTTGAATGCGATTGACATCACAGAAGAATTGTTTGTCCTTGAGGTAATAGCCAACAAGGATGGAGCTTTGAGAAACTCAATTTCAGTTTCAACTGTAATGAATGCTGAGATCTATGATGCGGATTTACTAACTTCTAAACTTGAAGTCAGATTTGAAGATGGTCAAGAGCAAATAAATGAATTTAAATTATTTCAAAATACACCAAATCCTTTTGCGGATAATACTATAATTACTTTCAACAGTGTTGAAAGTGATCAATACGAACTAATGATATTCAATGCAGAAGGAAAAATGATCAAAGAGCTAAATGGCATCGCTCAAAAAGGACTAAATGACCTTGAAGTGCGTGCAGAAGACTTAGGTCCTAAAGGGTTGTATTATTATAAATTGTCAATTGGCAACAATACTGATACAAAAAGATTGATCTTTTTAAGGTAAAGTGTTCTGATTTTCAGGATGATGGTCTAGCTCAATTAACTTTGGGCTAGACTTTTTTTATACATTGCATACAAGATGAAAATAGGATTGATTTCGGATTCACATGGTTTAGTAATGGAAGATACAACCCAACATTTGTTGGATGTCGATGAAATTTGGCATGCTGGAGACTTCGGTTCTCTAAAGGTCTTAACTGAACTAGAAAGTTTAAAAATTCCAATTATCGGTGTTTATGGAAATATAGATGGAGCAAAATTACGTGCGGCCTTGCCTTTAAATCAACATTTTACAAGAGAAGGAATAAAAGTTTTCATGACCCACATCGGAGGATATCCAGGCAGGATGTATAAAAGGGTAGTAAGTGAAATAAAGAAAGAAAAACCAAATCTTTATGTTTGTGGTCATTCCCATATCTGTAAAGTTATGCCAGATCATACGCATGATCTGCTTCATATGAACCCCGGTGCTTGCGGTCATGTTGGATTTCACAAAATGCGAACCATTCTTCTTTTCGAAATTAATAACCAAAAAATTGAAAATTTGAGAGTAGTTGAATTGGGTAAAAGAGGTCAACTTTAAAATCCAATTCGAAAAAAAAAGCTAGACTTAAAGCATTTTTAAAGCTTGTTCTATATCAGATTTTATATCCTCAAAATTTTCTATTCCTACCGAAATTCTTATCAAACCATCTGTAATCCCATTGCCTTCTCTCAAAGCTTTGTCAACGTTTAAATGAGAGGAAGATGCTGGATGCAGTATTAAAGTATCTACATCTCCGAGTGTAGGAGCTAGGGTACAAAACTTGAGATTGTTCATAAATTTCATACCATCTTCAAGACTACCATCAATTTCAAAACTCATCATACCTCCAAAGTTTTTCATTTGCTTATTCGCAATGTTATGATCTGGATGACTATTTAACCCATTGTGATTTACTCGTTTGATCTTTTTGTGAGCTTCTAAATATTTGGCCAAAGAGATAGAATTAGAAGAATGCTTCTCCATTCTTAATGCCAAAGTTTTTAAGCCTTGATCTATTAGCCAGGCGTCCCAAGCATTGCAGGTAGAACCTACCAGTTTCAATGTTGTCCAAATTCTTTGTTGATGTTCTTCATTTGTGCCTAATATGATTCCAGCTATGGAATTGCCATGGCCATTTAAGTACTTTGTCGTGGAATGTATCACTATGTCCGTCCCCATTAGCAGAGGTTGCTGCAAATAAGGAGTGCAAAAAGTGTTATCAGCGACGGTGAGGATATTATATTTTTTACAGACAGAGTTAAGGGCTGCTATATCGACACAAGCCATGGTTGGATTGGCTGGAGTTTCGAAATAACACATACTGATTGTTGGATCTTTCTTAAGATGATCCTCAAATTCATCAAGATTCCTCAAATCACAGAAGATCGT
>JAHDDD010000307.1:0-1330 GCA_020629535.1 Saprospiraceae bacterium | reverse complement strand
AACGGGAAACTACCTTTTTTAATAATTCTGTCGTGCCTCCGTACAAATTACCTTGGCTGATTACTTTTTGACCCGCACTTAAAAAACTACTGAAAACAATACTAATGGCGGACATGCCGCTACTAGTCAATAAACCAAACGCATTTAATTCACTTCCAAAAACCGACATTTTGGCAATTTTTTCGGCTACGGCATCGATGGTAGGGTTACCGTATCGGCTGTATTTATGACCTTCTTTCGCACCAGAAAAAATATCTATTCCATCATTGATACTTTCAAAAACAAAAGATGAAGTAGCATAAATAGGGAGTACATGAGGTTTAGTCGTAACTTTGTCCTTGGATTCTTTTACACAAAAGGAATCAATTTGCATACCTAAAGATTTTGCATAAATCTACACTTATTGTGGATTAAACCATTAATAGAAACTTAGAAATGAGTGAAGTTGAAAATGTCAATGATGAAATGTATCTCCATCATCATATTGAAGTAGATCCGGGACAAACACCAATGAGGATTGATAAGTTTTTATTGGATAAACTTGAAAAAATATCTCGAAATAAAATTCAAAATGCTATTAAAGCTGATGCGGTTACAATCGATGGCAAAACGGTAAAGTCAAGTCATAAAATAAAGCCTGGTCAAAAGATATCTATCGTATTGCCAAATCCTCCTAAGAGCCATGAAGCCGTCAAGGCAGAACCTATAGATTTTGGGATTATTTATGAAGATGATGACTTAATGATCGTAAATAAACCTTCAGGTCTTGTCGTGCATCCAGGAGTTGGAAATCCATCAGGAACCTTGGTTAATGGATTGGCACATCATTTTAAAAATTCGCAATTACCAGTCATGCCTGGAAATTTAAATGATCGACCTGGTCTAGTCCATCGAATAGATAAGGATACTTCAGGTTTATTGGTGATCGCTAAAAATGAAGAGGCCATGTCTCATTTATCAAAACAATTTTTTGACCATAGTATCGAAAGAGAATATGTGGCTCTTGTCTGGGGGAATTTTGAAGAGGAATCGGGAACGATCGATTTAAACATTGGGCGTAATTCTAAGGACAGACTAAAGCAAATGGTTTTTTCTGATGCTGAAGATGGTAAGAGAGCGGTAACACATTACAAAGTGATTGAAGATCTATATTATGTGTCTTTGATAAAGTGTCGTTTAGAGACGGGGCGAACGCATCAAATAAGGGTGCACATGAGTCATTTCAATCACCCAATATTTAACGACAAACGATACAACGGAAATAGTATTCGAAAAGGGACTGTTTTTTCCAAATACAAGCAATATGTTGAAAATTGCTTTAAAATTTGTC
>JAHDDD010000306.1 GCA_020629535.1 Saprospiraceae bacterium | reverse complement strand
ATTTATGAAAAGTTATCCACAAATTTTTGTGTCAACCTATTTCATGAGATAGCAAAGCATAGCATCAATTTTTATCCATTCAAATAATGTTTAGAAAAGGCTTGATTGTAATCAAACTTTGGATTAGGCATTTACCAGCTTCCTGCGAAATGATATCAAGCGAATTTGAAAATTCATTCAGCAGGAAAGATAATTAAACAACAAGATGTTCAATTTAATGCTGGAAAATCATATTGAATTAACAAAAGGATTTGAAATGTTGCCGGAGGCCGTTTTCGAAGCAAAAATCCAACCATGTAGCAATTAAAAATTACACTCAGCAAATATATAGTCTAGAGGCTAAGTCGAGGGACGTAGCCTCTTTTTTATTTACTCAAATTTGATTCAAAGCATTATGTCATGTTCTGAATGGTCAGTCATTTATTCAAAATTAATTTATATTGTATGCAAATTTAACCCCTTATGTTCAACTCCAAGCACTTCCAAATTAATGGCAAATCCCAATGTTTCTTTTTCCTCATCATTATTATTCCCATTTTTTTATCAGCGCAAGAACGAAGTTTCGGCACCTTACCATTGGTAAACAATGGTGAACTTATCAAACACCAAGAAGGAAATTTGAATGACACAGAAGAGTACCAACATATTCTTGGCATTTATGAAAAACTAGTTCAGGCACGAGGAGACATGCGGTATAAAGTACCCACATTATATCTCAAAGATGAGGAAGGCCATGTGGCATCTATCGACTATGGTACATTTGATATTACACTGGAGAAAAAAGCATATGACATTTGCAAAAAGTATGGAGATGATGCCATAGCCTTTTTGCTTGGGCATGAACTGACCCACTATTACGAAAAGCATGCATGGAAAAGTGCCTTTGCCAAAGAAAACTCAGATCTCAAGTTAGGCAAAACATTGAGAAGTATAGATGACCAAGTGGCAAATGAAACAGAGGCTGATTATCTAGGAGGGTTCTTGTGCTACACAGCAGGATTCGGACTTTTTGAAAAAGGAGATGAAATTATTCGAGACCTATACACCGGATACGGCCTGAGTGAAGAATTACCAGGATATCCATCTTTGAATGACAGAGTTGCATTGGCTAAAAGAAGTGCCACCAAACTTAAATCAATGGTGGACGTTTTCGACATGGCAAATATCTTGTTAGCCACAGGAAGATACCGAGAGGCACTTGCTTACTATAATTATATTCTAAATTATTACCAAAGCTCAGAAATTTACAACAATGTTGGTGTGGCTGCAGTCATGTCGGCAATGGAATTATTTGGACCAGAAGATTTAAAATTTAAATATGTCACACAACTTGATGTGAATTTCAAAGGATCAAAAGACATTGGTGATGGTGACGAAATTTCGATATTGCTCAACGAAGCCATCCATCATTTCAATGCAGCCATCAATCTTGACCCAAATTACGCAACGGCATATCTAAACAAAGCAAACGCATACACCCTGCTCAAAGATTTCACAAAAGCCAAATTCTATCTGTTGGAAGAAGCAAAACCTGTGGCCGAAAAAAGTCTTGAATCGAATCAGAAAATCCTAACTGATATTATGGTTTTGGAAGGGATCATCGCATCGGAAACCGGAGATAATGCAAAAGGAGCTGAAAAGTTTAATGAGGCAAAAAATAGAGGCAGTGATTTGGGAGCATACAACCTGAATGTATTAGAAGGAACATTGGATACTCATTCAAAAACAACAGAATCAACTTTTGAAAATGACAATATCTCGGGTACATCAATAGATGCATTTTTTAAGGACCTTACGGTGAATGAATCATTTGTTCAAATTAATGATTCATTTACTTTGTTTCAAAATAATCCTGAACATGAAGATTGTCGTATTTTTCTAAATCTGGAGGACGAAGAAAAACTTTACACAGTAGTTATCACAACTTCTGAAAGCTTTACAGGAACAACAAAAAAGGGTGTTAAATTAGGAGATAACTCTCAAAAATTAATTGACGCATACGGCGAACCTAACAATAAGATCGAGACCTCAAATGGCCAATTTTGGCATTACAACAATAAATTATTCCTGATCAATAATGATCAAATCCAAAGATTTACGAATTATGAAACGAGAAAACTTGCTTTCTAAAATAACTACAATAGTAGCCCTTGTTTTTTGTCTTTCCTATCAAGGAGCTGGTCAGTCAGAGCCACCAGTTTTTATCATGGAGACCTTTGGCAAAACCATCAAGGCAAAATCTTCAACCAAGAAGAAAATGAAACTGATCAATGGATCGGTCGTAAATTATGGAGCAAAAATCAAAATCCCGAAAGGTGGTAAAATACTGACTCTCCAGAATAATAAATTTGTATGGTTGGATCAAGCAGGTAAGCAAGTTTTATCAAAATCTAAAGAAGACAAAGGAAAAATGTCATTGAGAAGTTTTGATCCACTATTTGCAAATTATGTAACGGCATCGTATGCGATGGCTTTTGAAAATATTTCAGCTGGGCATTATGTGATAAAGGAAAGCGTGGAAAGAGGAGATGGCTGGGGAACGCAAGGTGATGGCGGAAAAGGCGGTTGGGGAACACAAGGTGATGGAGGAAAAGGTGGTTGGGGAACCCAAGGTGATGGTGGAAAAGGTGGTTGGGGAACTCAAGGTGATGGTGGAAAAGGCGGTTGGGGAACGCAAGGTGATGGCGGAAAAGGCGGCTGGGGAACCCAAGGTGATGGTGGAAAAGGCGGCTTTGGTGTCACTGCTCCTAATAGCAATGAAGCTTGGGGAACCCAAGGAAGCAAATCAAAAGGAGGTTGGACGGAAGATGATATGATCATCACATCTTATTCTCCAGGCGGGTTTTATGAAGGCAAAATAAATAGACTTTCATGGGCATCTCATCCGGAGGTGAAGAAATTTATGTTTTGCATTTTTGACAAAGGTTTAAACATCGTAGATAGTGTCATTACCCAAACAAGTTCTATTGAATATGATTTTGCTAAATTGAATAGCGGAGAACAGTACTATTGGCAAATTTTTGCAAACAACCAAAATGCAATTAGTGCTCCAATAATATTCTCGATCCTAGAGGAAGAAGAATTACAAAGTATTGAATCAAGAGTAAGTAATTCTAAAATCTACAAAAACTCAAGTGAAGCAATTCAACAATTGATGATGGTCACCTCTTATGAAGATAACAAATTGTATAATTCTTGCTTAATTACATATCAAATGCTCGTAAACAAATTTCCTGATAACGATTTGATAAAGATCAACTTTGCTGCTTTTTGTCAAAGAGTTGGACAAAATTGGTGGGCAAAAGGAATCATTGAAAAAATTTAAGCTATTTTATAAAATATTTATTCTTGAGATTAATGTAAATATCAGAACCAACTACTTGATCAAATACTGAATCTGATTCAATTAATTCAAGATTTTCAAATTTATTTTGAAATGCCTTTTCAATGTATTTTAGAGCTTGGAAATCATCCCCATTTGATGCTTTGATAGATGACATCAAATAATATCCAAACCCGTCATTTTTGTATGATTCTAAATATAAAGACAACTCATTTTCTGCAGCAATTAGATTACCACTGTAAAAGTAGAATTCAATCATACCTTGAAATCCGATGACAGACTTTGGATTAATTTCTCTTGCTCTTTTAAAATAAAACTCGGCTTTCTGGTGGTCCTCTAATTTTAAATAAAGATGTCCCAAGTTAATTGCAGAATTAATATTGAAATTGTCTAAAGTATAAGCTTTGACCCAAAAATCTTCACTTCTTAAATAATCGGATCTCAGAAAATAATAATTACCAAGGTTGTTCAAAACTGGAACAAAGTTGTCATCCAGATTATATGCTTTATTAAGATGATGCAATTGTAAGCTATCCTCCTCCATATCTTCATATGCATTGCTCAGATTGTAATGTGCCAATACATTTTGCGGATTTATTGTCAATGCTATTTTTCCACACTCAATCGCTTCATCAAATTCCTCCATGGAGGTGAAGCTGAGACATTTATTCGTCCATACCAAAGTCCAATTTGGAGAATACTCTAAAGCTTGATCAAAAAGTTCAATTGATTTTTGGAATTCACCTATTAGAAAATTAGCGAAGCCTTTCTCATTCCAAGCGAAAGCTGCAGTCTCATCTAGCATCAAACAAGAATCTTGATATATCATTGACTGCTTTATTGCAAGTGTATCAAAATCTCGTTCAGCCTTCAAACGCATACTCAAACCGGTATAATAATATGCCCTTGCTTTCAATTCATTATAATAAAAATGATCCTTACCTAACAACTCACTTGCCTTATGCAAATATTCTGGATACTTGTCATAACTTTCATCAAATTTCCACCTTCTCAATAGCTCTTCAGAACTTGAATCTAAATAAGCATTGATAGATTGCTGAGCTTCATCTTGAAGTGCAGCAGAGAGATTTCTTTTGTACAATCCGATATGAGCATTGAATTCTGGTTTGTGCTCCAATTGCTCTAAGTAGTACCATGCGGATGAATTTTCCGGATACAAAAGATGATCTTTATTCAAAGCATCTTCAAAATTTGAAATGAGCGCATACACGGTGGTATCTATGAAATTTTCACCAGACAGAATATTTCTGGCATCCACCATAGTCAATGCTTCACCAATCTCGACATCCTCAACATCCACCTCTTCAGCCAACATTTTCTTTTCATACCTGGAGACTATGGCACTTCTATCTCCCACGGTGATAGGATTTTGCTCATGTGGCAAAACAGCTTCCGTGACATGGTCTTCAAGATAACGTTGTATTTCCTTGAGATTAATTTCTGCATCATCATTATTATCAGCTGCACCTTTCAATCCTTCTATTAAATAGTAGGAGAACACGCCTCTTCCTCCACCCCACTCCGCACTTTCAAGAGCAAACTCAGTAGGTTGGCAAGACATTATTTTTGTTTCACTCGCAAATTGTTGGGCCAGGTAATTAGCAGTTGCTTGAGCCCCACCATTATTCTCACCTGCTAAAGCGCCTGACCTACATGCATCCG
>JAHDDD010000305.1 GCA_020629535.1 Saprospiraceae bacterium | reverse complement strand
GTCGGGCATTTTGGTCAGTTGGGCAGTCCAGACAAATGGCTCGATGCAATTTTACCTTTTTATGGCGAGTAGTCTGTTTGCCAGAGATCAATATGAACTACTCATACATAGATGATTCTCTACAGAATCCATCTATCATGATGTAGTATTCTCACTTTGTTTTACTTCCCTTTCATAAACGCATATTCGTAATCCGTGGGTGCATTGAAATTCTCTTTAATTGTTTGAGGAGAAACCCAACGGAGTAAGTTCAGATACGAACCTGCTTTATCGTTCGTTCCAGAACCTCGACCTCCACCAAAAGGTTGTTGCCCGACAACTGCTCCTGTGGGCTTGTCATTGATGTAGAAGTTGCCTGCGGCGTGCTTTAGTTTATCTGTGGCCTCAATGATGGCATCGCGATCTTTTGAGAAGATGGAACCTGTAAGCGCATATTCAGAAGTCGTGCTTACCAATTTCAATGTTTTGGAATATTCTTCATCATCGTAAAAATATACCGTCAAAACGGGACCGAATATTTCTTCGCACATTGGGACAGATTTCGGATCAGATGAAACGATCAATGTTGGCTCTATGAAATATCCTTTCTTTTTTGAATACTTACCTCCTGCCACAATCTTCGTCTCTTTTGATTTTTTTGCTTGATCAATATATCCTGCGATATTATCAAAAGCTTTTTCATCAATGACAGCATTGATGAAATTTGTAAAATCTTCTGGTGAACCCATTTTGAATGAAGCGATGTCTTTCTTCAATCCTTTCAAGACAGCATTTTTCATCGAGTTGGGAATATAAGCTCTTGACGCTGCCGAACATTTCTGACCTTGGAATTCAAAAGCACCTCTTGCCAATGCAGTGACCACCTGTTGAGGATCGGCAGAAGGATGCACCATAACAAAATCTTTGCCTCCCGTCTCTCCTACGATTCTTGGATATGAGTTATACTTGTGAATATTGTTCCCGATGGTTGACCAAAGATGTTGGAATACTCCTGTACTACCTGTGAAGTGCAAGCCAGCAAATTCTTTGTGATCGAAAACTACATCTCCAGCATCTTTTCCAGGCACAAAAACAAGATTAATTACACCTGAAGGCAAACCGGCTTTTTGGAATATTTCCATGACCACGGCTGCTGAATAGATTTGACTTTCTGCGGGCTTCCAAACGACCGTGTTACCCATTAATGCGGGAGCAGCTGGAAGGTTTCCTGCAATGGCAGTAAAATTAAAAGGAGTGATTGCGAAAACGAACCCTTCGAGCGGACGATAATCCAATCTGTTCCAGATGCCTTTGCTGCATTCTGGCTGGTTTGCATATATTTCGGTAAGGTAGTATGCGTTAAACCTAAGAAAGTCTGCAAGTTCAGCTACACAATCAATTTCTGCTTGATAAATATTTTTAGATTGAGCAAGCATCGTAGCTGCATTCATCTTTGCCCGATAAGGACCGGAGATCAACTCAGCAGCACGCAAAAAGATGGCCGCCCTTTCATGCCAAGGCGTTCTCTCCCAAGAATCTTTTGCTTTCAAAGCTGCTTTGATAGCAGATTTCACATGGTCTTTTCCACCCATATTGAATGTGCCCAAATTAAACTTGAGATCATATGGAGGACTCATTTTTCGCTTGTCTTTTGTATACACCTCTTCCCCATTGATGATCATTGGCAAGTCTACTTTTTTAGACTTCATTTGTCTCAATGTGGCCTTGAACTCCAATTTTTCAGGACTCTTAGGCTCGTATTTTAAAATGGGTTCGTTCTTTGGTTCAGGGACTTTAAAAATTGCATTCGACATATCTGAATTTCTTAGTTTGTTTGTTTTAAATGTTTAACGATAATGGAAGGAACAAAACTTGATACATCTCCCTTCCCTCTTATAATCTCTCTCACGATAGTAGAACTTACGTGACTGTATTCAGGTTTACTTATCAGAAATACAGTTTCAAGTTTGTCTCCTATGATGTGATTTAGTTGTGAAATGGTTTTTTCATAATCGAAGTCAGAAGCATTTCTAAGACCTCTTAAGAGAAAGTTTGCTTGTTGATCTTTACAAAAATTGACGGTTAATCCTTTGAAAGAATCGATAGTGACTTGGTCATCTTCCTTGAAAACTTCATTCAACCATTCCATTCGCTGTTCTAATGAGAAAAGGGTCTTTTTCTGGGAATTCACACCGACAGCTACGATGATTCTATCAAAGAGTGGGATAGCTCTTTTCACCAAATCAATGTGCCCTAAAGTAATAGGATCGAACGATCCTGGAAAGACTGCTATTCTCATATCAGCGTTTTTGCAAATGTATAAATTTAATAGGACGATGGAGTCATTTCGATGACTGAAGTGGACGATTTAAATCCTGTTTTTGCCTTCAAATGGAATGCTCAAATCAAGCGAATTAGCTTATCTTTGGCGGTCTAATGAGAATGAAGATCATTTATTGGTTTTGTGTTGTGTTGTCTTTGATTTTGATAGGCTGTCAGGATGATCCTCCTGCGGTAGTGGCAGATAATCCAGGAATTCAGGAAAGCAAGTATTTCGAAGACTATGATGTACCATACCTAAAATGGGGATACATTGACCAAAAAGGCAAAAAGGTAATTGAGGCGATCTATGATGACAATCGTGAATTCAGCGAAGGTCAAGCTGCCGTCAATTTTGAAGGTCGCTGGGGATACATTGACCGTCAAGGAAGGAACGTCATCCCTCACGAATATCTCGAAGCGCATGAGTTTAAAAATGGCCTCGCATTGGTAAAATCATTTGAAGGAGAATGGAAATTTATCAACAAAGATGCAAGCTCATCATTTCCCGTCAAGGGTCAACAAATTACCGATATGGAAATGGGTTATGCGCTTGCAAACACAAATTTTACTTGGACGTGTCTTGACGAAAATGGAAAGACTTTATTCACGGGTGAATATGATAAAATCAAAAAATTAACCGAAAGCAAAGTCCTTGTAAAAAGCGATGGGAAAGTTGGTGTCCTTGACCTTTCTGGCAATATCGTTCAGCCGATTGAATTTGATAAAATTTACTTTGAAGATACTGGCATTGTTGTCTACAGAAAAGATGGCATGTACTCTATCGCGAATGGTTTTGATGAGAAACCCAAACCAACAGATTTTACAAAAGTATACCCATTTCACACTGAAATCGGACTTGCAAAAAAAGACAGTTTTCTACTGATCAATGCAGATGGAAAAGTGTTGAAACAGTTGTCATATGATAAGGTCAAGTATGGAGGACAAGACTTTTGGCTTTACAAGCAATCGGGCAAATGGGGAATTTTAGATAAATTGGGAAACAAAATTACGGATCCGAAATTTACATTTATGAATCGTTTCGTTGAAGACAGAATTGTCTTTGGTGAAAGTGATCGTCGATGGGGTTTTCTTGATACAAAAGGCAATGAAATTGTACCTGCAAGGCTTCCTTTGCTGTGGGATTATAAAAATGGCGTTGCCAGAGTCATTGATCGAAATGGCATTGGCTTCGTAGATTTAAATGGAGAATTGGTGATCAATCCGCAATTTATAGATGTCAAAGATTTTAGTGAAGGATTGGCACGTTTCCAAATAATGTAAAAAACATTGGCACAATTTGCGACTGAAAGTATCTTTGTGCCGCAAAAAGAAATAATATGAATTACGATATCATTGTTTTAGGTTCTGGACCTGGAGGTTATGTAGCAGCCATCAGGGCTTCACAACTCGGGAAAAAAGTAGCCATTGTGGAGAAAGAAAGTTTAGGTGGCATTTGCCTGAACTGGGGCTGTATCCCAACCAAAGCATTGCTTAAATCAGCACAGGTTTTTGACTATATAAATCATGCCGAAGCATATGGAATTAAAGTATCAAAAGCGGAAGCAAATTTTGATGAAATGATCAAAAGAAGCAGAGGTGTTGCTGACTCAATGAGCAAGGGAGTTACCTTTCTCATGAAGAAAAATAAGATTGATGTGATCATGGGTTTTGGCAGTCTGGCTCGAGGTGGCAAAGTGATCGTAACAGATGATAAAAACATAAGAAAAGAATACAGCGCTGAACATATTATCGTTGCTACTGGTGCAAGATCAAGAGATCTTCCTGGTATGGAAGTAGATAATAAGAAAATCATAGGATATAGAAAAGCCATGTCTCTTGACAAAAAACCAAAATCAATGGTTATCGTCGGAGCAGGTGCCATCGGATCGGAGTTTGCTTATTTCTACAATTCAATTGGTACAGCAGTCACCATTGTAGAATTTTTGGAACAAGGATTATTACCGAGAGAAGACAAAGACGTTTCAAAAGAATTGGCAAAGTCATTCAAAAAGGCTGGTATAAATGTTCTTGCAAATACTTCGGTGGAAAAAGTAGATACCTCTGGCAAAAATTGCAAGGTCACCACAAAAAGTAGAAAATCTGGAAAGGAAGAGGTAATAGAATGCGATGTTGTACTATCAGCTGTCGGTGTTACCACCAACCTTGAGAACATCGGACTAGAAAGTCTTGGTGTCAAAACAGACAAAGGAAGAATTTTGGTCGATGACCACTATAAAACCAACGTGAAGGGAATATACGCTATTGGAGATATTACTCCTGGGCCAGCTTTGGCTCACGTTGCATCTGCAGAAGGCATCATTTGTGTTGAAGCCATTTGCGGCCATAACCCAGAAGCATTGGATTATGAAAATATACCATCTTGCACCTACTGCATTCCAGAAGTTGCTTCAGTAGGAATGACTGAACAAGCAGCCAAAGATGCCGGCTTCGATATCAAGGTTGGCAAATTCCCATTCTCAGCTTCTGGAAAGGCTACTGCCTCAGGTGCAAAAGAGGGTTTTGTGAAATTGATTTTCGACAGTAAGTATGGAGAGCTCCTAGGCGGCCATATGATCGGCTCAAATGTGACAGAGATGATTGCCGAAATTGTTGCGGTGCGCAAATTAGAAACCACAGGACACGAACTGATTAAAACAGTGCATCCTCACCCAACGATGAGTGAAGCTGTGATGGAAGCTGCAGCAGCGGCATATGATGAGGTGATACATCT
>JAHDDD010000304.1 GCA_020629535.1 Saprospiraceae bacterium | reverse complement strand
AATGCCTTTCTGCATGATAAGATGAACGGACCAATGGTCCACTCTCCACAAAATCAAAACCTTTTTCCATTCCGATTTCTTTGTATTTCGCAAATGTATCAGGGTGAACAAAAGATTCAACAGCAAGATGGTGCTTGGTCGGTTGCAAATATTGACCGATCGTCAACACATCGCACCCATGTGCAACAAGATCATCCATGATTTTGTAAACCTCATCATTGGTTTCGCCTAAGCCAACCATGATACCTGACTTGGTTCGTTTACCAGCATCCTTGGTTCGTTGAATTTGTTCGAGGCTTCTGGCGTATTTAGCTTGCGGTCTTACTTTTCTGTACAATGATTCCACTGTTTCCATATTGTGGGAAACCACTTCTTGATCTCCTTCGATCATTCGCGCCAATGCATCCCAATTTGCTTTTACATCTGGGATCAATGTTTCAATGGTCGTCTGAGGAGATTGTTCTTTTACTTGAACAACGGTTTGATACCAAATCTCTGCTCCCCTGTCTTTGAGTTCATCTCTGTTGACGGATGTGATGACAGCATGTTTCACTTCCATCAAACGGATGGCTTCTGCCACTCTCCTTGGTTCATCTTCGTCGTATACAGGTGGACGGCCCGTTTTGACAGCACAAAAAGAACAACTTCGAGTACAGACATCACCCAAGATCATAAAAGTGGCCGTTCCTGCACCCCAGCATTCTCCCATATTGGGACAATTCCCACTTTGGCAAATGGTGTGTAATCCATAAGTATCTACCAATGACCGAACCTTGCGGTACTCTTCACCAATAGGCAATTTTACTCGCAACCAATCAGGTTTTTTCTTTCTTCCGGGTTTCTGATCTGCTATGGGTAACTCCAGCACGCTATCTGTTTTTTCTCATCCCAAATTGGGCACTCGCAAATAATCTGATAAAATATGGTTTGTTCCGAATTTCCTCGCTCTCCAACATAATGTCGATTTTCTTGATGTAGAGATCCACCATGATCCCAGCCTCTACTGATTTAACATATTTGTCAAATGCTCCAAGAGCAAAATGGGTTGCAAACTTTCCTTGGATTCCAGGCACAACTTTGATGTGTTTGAAACCTCTCAGAGCCGACGAAGATCCGAAAATATCGAGCAAGGTGAGAAATTTATCGGCATTGTTTTCATTGTAAGATTCATGCCGATACTCCTCATTTTCTTTATCTATTTCCGTGGACCGGTAAATCAAAACAAGATAATATGGTTTTAAAATGCCAATCGATGGCCCAAAGGAATAACTGTAACCAACGGCTAGTCCTTTTCTTTTTGCCTTTTCAGACAAATATTTTTTAAATCCCAGTCCAGCTCTAACATTGATGAAATGATTGATCTTGCCATATATAAATGACCTTGAGCTAGTCAATGGACTAAAACTGTAATTTTTATTTTGTCTTCGTTCACGCGGGTCCCGACTGATGCCCAATTCAAAGTTATAGTATTTGGTTCGGTGGTATGATTGAACATCTCCTGAATTATATCCAATCGCCAATCCATTCTCCATAATCTTAAAATCCAACGACCATTCTTTTTTGTAGACAACACCTTTCAGATCGAGGTCCACAAGTTTTGGCTGTATAATTCGTTGAGAATGAAGGGATTCTCCAATTATTATAAATGATATGAAAAGCAAGAATCTAATCATAGATATATAACGAATTTATACCTAAAATGGTTGGTTTTCAAAAGTTTTTGCCTTTAATCGAGCAACGGCGACCAATCAAATTGAAAATGTAACTTTGAACATCGTGAATCAAGCTGTTTTCATAAAATCCGATATCCATTCAAAGCGTCTGAATTATGTCTTGAATTTCATTTTTAATGATTTCTTTGATAGCGGATATGAGCTTGTGCCCTTAAATCATAGTGTTGAAAATCAAATGACCATCGCCTATGGTGGAAAATCAAACCAAGCAGATATCTCGATTCCATCCAGTAAACTTATTGAAGAAGGCTTTTTCGAGGCTGATTTTAACCTTTCGGTCAATGATTGGTCTGGTATCATTGATTCTAATGAATATGAATTTGATTTGTTCGGCTTTGTATTTTTCCAATTGAGCAGATACGAAGAATATTTCCAAAAATCAGATGATCCTTTTGGTAGAAGTAGGGCTGCAGATTCATTCAATGCTGCCCATAATATTTTACAAACTCCCATCATCGATCAATGCCTTTTATCATTATGCCACAAGATGGCATCACTGAAAAATATCATTCTCAAAAGGAAAGAAAAATTCAGATTGATCCATACAATTGATGTCGATCAATATTTTGCCTTTCGTGGCAAATCAATGAAAAGAACCATTGGAGGTTTAGTGCATGATTCAATAAAATTGAATACCAATAGATTGAAGCACAGAAAACAAGCATTGTCCGATGGAAAAGATCCTTATGATACATTCTCATTTATTGAGTCAACGGTACCTGTAGGTGTTGAGAAATATTACTTCTTTTTGGTTGGTGATTATGATAAGACAGACAATGCCTTGGACCTTCTCCAAAATGATATTGCAGCCAGTATCAAAAAGTTGTCTGAAAATGCAACAATCGGCGTACACCCAAGCGTCAAATCCAACAGAGATTCACAATTTCTTGAAAAAGAGATTGACAAATTAGAAAAGGCTTGCGCCTCAAGATCAAAAATTTCAAGGCAGCATTTTCTGGTCTTAGAATTTCCAAACACGTATCGAACCCTGATCAAACATAACATTGAAGATGATTTCACAATGGGTTACCATGATGACATCGGCTTTCGAAGTGGTACAACGAATCCCCATTACTGGTATGATCTCGAAAACGATGAATTGACCCAACTTAGAATCCACCCCTTCCAAGTAATGGATATCACCTTAAAAAAATACAAGAAATTAAGCCCTGCATTGGCATTAAAGGAAACCTTGGAAATCATACATGCCTGCAAAAAGGTAGGTGGACCATTCTGTTTGCTTTGGCATAACTCCTCATTTTATGACCAAGAAGGATGGAAAGGATGGAAGGAAGTATACCAGGAAATCATTAAGAATTCGACCACATGATGGAATGGAATGATTGAATATTTTCAGTTTTGAGAATTGATCAGAATCAGTCTTAAAATAGTTTCTATCTTCGCCTTCATGGTTTCACCGATAGTACTTTTGACCATTGTTATTGCTTATTTTGCAGTGTTGATTTTCATTGCACAGTTCACCGGAAAATCTGCTGATTCCCAGACTTTTTTTAATGCCAAACGACAATCAAATTGGGTGCTCGTTGCAATCGGAATGATCGGTGCATCATTGAGCGGGGTTACGTTTATTTCTATACCAGGTGTGGTTGGAGCAGGAGGATTAAATCAATCATTCTCCTACATGCAAATGGTCTTTGGATATCTCATAGGATATTTCGTCATTGCTGCCGTTTTACTCCCCATTTACTATAAATATAATTTAACATCCATCTATGGATATCTAGAAGAACGCTTTGGGCGTATCAGTCGAAAGATTGGAGCCTTTTATTTCTTGCTTTCGAGAATCATTGGTGCCAGTTTCAGGTTGTTTTTGGTTGCCTTGGTGTTTGAAACCTTATTAGCAGATATCATTCAGGTCCCATCTTGGGTGATTGTTTCAATCACCATTGTTTTAATTTGGGTGTACACTTATAGAGGTGGTATTAAAACCATTGTTGTAACGGATGTGCTGCAAACATGCAGTATGTTTCTAGCAGTCTTTTTAACCATTTTTGGAATTTGCGGAGCATTGGGTTTCTCTGTTTTTGAGATCCCATCAAAAATACAAGAGGCAAACCTGAGTCAATGGTTCTTCTTTGAAAATGGCTGGTCTGACCCAAACAACTTTTTCAAACAATTTATCAGTGGCGCATTGATGGCAATTGTCATGACGGGGCTTGACCAAGACATGATGCAAAAGAATCTAACCTGCCGTACCTTGCCAGAGGCACAAAAAAACGTTTTTCTATTCAGTGTCATTTTGATTTTTGCAAATATCCTTTTTTTGACTTTAGGAGCTATGCTTTACATATTCGCAGCAGAACAAAGCATTGCCATACCAGAAAAATCTGATCAGCTTTTTCCAATCCTAGCCATTTATCATCTTGGACCGTTGGTGGCAATTAGTTTTATCATTGGCATCATGGCCGCTGCCTATTCCAGTGCTGATTCGGCACTCACTGCTTTGACCACAAGTTTCTGTATTGATTTTCTTGATTTTGAAAAGAAGGAGATGAAAGAAACAGAAAGGTCAAGGACGAGACTCATGGTTCACATTGGCTTTTCTGTTATCCTCTTTTGTGTGATCATGGCATTCTATATGTTAGATAATACAGCAGTAGTCAATGGTCTATTCAAAGCCGCAGGATATACATACGGACCGTTACTAGGACTATTTACTTTTGGAATTATACATAAGAACAGAAGTGTAAAAGATAATTGGGTCTTATGGGTCTGTTTACTTGCGCCGATTTTGTCATTTGTGCTGGATGTCAATTCAGCTTCTCTCTTAGGTGGATTCAAATTTGGTTTTTTGATTGTAGCTGCCAATGGTTTGATCACGTACCTCGGCTTGTGGCTCATCTCTTATTCTATCAATAAAGAGTATGCAACTTAGTTATTGGGAAAAATCAGAGATCTTTGAAAACATCGACTTCTGCATCATTGGAGCAGGAATTGTTGGAAGTTGTACAGCTCTATTTTTAAGAGAAAAATTTCCTGAGGCAAAAATTGTAATGCTCGAGAGAGCCTCTCTTCCTCTGGGAGCAAGTACGAAAAATGCAGGTTTCGCATGCTTCGGATCCGTTAGTGAAATGGCCGATGATTTACAATCAATGTCAGAACAAGAACTCATCGATCTCATTAAATTGCGCATGGAAGGCCTGGACCTTTTGCAAAACTTGGTTCCCGTCACTAAGATGGATTTTAACAATTGTGGAGGCATTGAAGTCTTCAGAAATTCAGATGGAGAACACTATTACGACCAACTACAATACTTCAACCAACTGGTCGAAACAGCAAGCG
>JAHDDD010000303.1 GCA_020629535.1 Saprospiraceae bacterium | reverse complement strand
GTCAATGACAATGGTCGGCAATTACGTTATAACGCAAACTTCAAATTAAATTTAGGTGATAATTCTCGATTCGGTTTTAGTCCTGTAATTTATTTTAGTAAATTGGGTAAGGCGACAGACATTGCAGCACAACTGCAAAGTAGAATCCAACTCGGTAAAAAGAAAACCAAAAAGTCGAGAGCAAATAAATTGCCTGATGGCAAATATTTATTAGCAGGATTGGGCTATAGATTTGGCGATGCCATGCAATTGTTTTTAGGCTACGAATTTGATCGGACGATGATAAGCTTATCTTACGATCTGACTGTTTCAAGCGCTTCCGCTTACAACAATGCATTTGGAGGAGTCGAATTAGGAATATTAAAAATATTCACCATAAATAAAAAACCAGAAGTGGACCCGATCATTATTTGTCCGCGGCTGTAAAGTATGCATATGAGAAGACTATTGGTTGTACTTTTATATATTGGTTTATATAACGTAGGTTTGTATGCGCAAACCTTGCATGAAAGGTCGGAAGACCTTCCTTGCTTTAATAAAAAATTTCAAATTGTAGCCCATGTAGCTGTAGACTCAGCATTTCGAGCACCCATCATCAATCCATTGGAAATTGATAGCTTGTTAGAAAGAGCTTCCACTTACTTTGATCCTCTTTGCATGAGTTTTGAAAGGTGTGAATACGATATTATAGAAAACGATTACACCTACAATAACATATTAAATCTTCCGATCCCAGTCGATATCAGATTTGATAAAATGGATCGCCTTTTTGCAAAGGATCGTCGAATAAATATTTTTTTCGTCAGCTCCATTGAAGACAGATATTGCGGACACGGTATTCATAACGGAATCACAACCCATGAGAATGCCAATATTTGGGTTTGTCTTGAAGATTGCCTCGATCCTGATCCTGCAACCAATATTGCCCATCAACTTGGGCATTTGTTCGGACTGTATGATACCGAAGAAAGAGAAGAAGGTCTCGAATTGGTCAATGGTTCCAATTGCGAGACAAGCGGCGATAAATTGTGCGACACGCCAGCTGATCCATACACCGAAAGAATTATTGTAGAAGGTGAATTATTGTATACCTCGCCCTTGTTTTATCTGCGCGATTGTGAATTTAAGTACAAAGGACAAGATTCCAATGGTGAATATTATACGCCCGATACGGGAAATATCATGTCTGTCTATCCTTGCAAATGTGGATTTACAAAGGAGCAGTATTTAAAGATGGCTGAAACCTATGCCTCATCACAAGTTAATCAATATTGATATGAGAAAAATAACTTTTCTTTTGTCAATGATTTTGCTCTTGACAAAAACACAAGTCAATGCTCAATCAGCAAGTGTAACGGAAGGGTGTATTCCTTTAGAAGTGAATTTCGATGCTCCAGAACTAAGTGAATATTTTTGGGATTTTGATGATGGTGCAGGTTCAGATCTTCAGCAACCCATTCACGTTTTTACTGATGCAGGTGTGTATACTGCAAAACTCTTTGAAGGACAGGGTGGAGCAGAAATCGGAGCCATCGTAATCACAGTTTATGCCGATCCAGTCATGGAGCTTTCCGCCAGCGTTAGGGAAGGTTGTTATCCTTTGGAAGTTGATTTCACAGCTGACATCACCATTGATCCAGAACTGGAAATTGTAAGCTACCTCTGGGCTTTCGGAGATGGAAATAGTTCAACGCAAACTAACCCTACGCATGTATATGAAGTTGGGGGCATCTTTGACGTATCTTTGGAAATCACCACAAATATTGCAGAATGCAATAAGACGTTCTTATATGAAGATTATATCGATATAGAAGACTATGACATTGGATTTGTGCTCAGTCAAAGTATCTCATGCGATCTGCCAGCAGAATTTGGAATGACAAATTTAAGTCCTGAAGAGCCAAATTTCACGTATTTCTGGGATTTTGGAAATGGACAGACTTCGACAGAGTATAATCCTCCAATAGCCATGTATACGCAACAAGGTCAATTTTTGATAATGTTGACGGCAACAAATACTGTTACTGGTTGCGAATTTGAATTTCAACGATTTGCGACGGTAGGAGGACCTATTTTTGATTTGGATATTCCGAACTTTTATTGCGCAGGAGATACCAATATCATTATCAACAATACCGACGCAGATATCTTCAATTGGCAAATTGAATCAAATCCGAATCTTGAACTCATTAGTGATGCTGATCAACAAAATATGGAGCTCATTATCTCTGAAATCGGAGAGTATGAAGTAACCTTGTTTGCCAGCGGTGAAGGAAACATAGAATGCGATTCCGATACCACATTCACCATCATGGCGGATATTCCAAATAGTGAGTTCACTGTTTCTCCTCCGCTCACTTGTGAAGAAGATTATAAAGTGATTCTTACAGCCAATGATCCAAATCATGAGATGTACATTTGGACCGAATCACTCAATGATCCTGAAATCATAGAAACCACAGAATCAAGCATCAGTGTAGAACATTTCGAACCTGAAAGAGATGAATTTTATGTCAATTATCCAGATTCGAATTTTTTCCAACTGGTAGTTGTCTCTGAAGCTGGATGCGTTGATACCTCCACCAATTTTATGGTTGAAGCACAACCTGAAGCCTTCTTTTTCCCAGATGTAAATATTGGCCTAGTCCCGTTGACGGTTGAGTTTTCAGATTATAGTTTTTCATTTGAAGATATTACAACTGCCATATGGGATTTTGGTGATGGAACAGTCATCGAATTATCACCACCAGAAGATATTGTGACCCACACATACACCGAACCCGGTGAGTATAATGTGACCCTCACTGTCATCAATGAGCTTGGTTGTGAAGACACCAGTGAATCTATCTTGATCGAAGTCGTTGAAATCATTGATATTGATGGCATACCAACGGAAATTGATGATGAACCTATAGAAGAAGAAATACAAGAATTTTTTCCTACTGAAATATGCGTTGGGGCAAGAAGTCAGGGCGTATTATTTAGCGATGAATTTTTTGATGTTCACATCGAAACTGATGACGGAAGATTTAAACATTGCTGGGAGACCGGAGTGATAGATCACACCTGGCTGTATCCAGGAGTATTCCCAATAGAATTTATTGTAGAGATAGAAGGGAATATCTTTGCAAGAAGAGTTATAGATAGTATTACCGTTAAAGGGACGCATGCAGAGGCCCGTTACCAAACCAATTGCGACAATCCAAATGAAATCAATTTCTGGAGCGAAAGCATCGACGCAGAAACCTTTGAATGGACCCTTGATGGGAATGTCATAAGTACCCAAGAATCATTCAGCCATACTTTTCCAGACGATGGGAGTTATATGGTCTACCTATCAACATCCAATGATGATCCTTGTGACCCTTCTCTTGACAGTGTAGAAGTACACGTGACACATGTAAAAGCAGACTTTGACATTGCAGAGATTTTGTGTGATTCGATTCCAAATGAAATTGATGCCCGGGCAAGTGAAGATGTTTATGTTTCTTGTAATCAAGGTTATTTTTGGGAGTTCGACTTTCACAGGCCTCGTGAAGTGAGCAAAGATACAATTAACATGGCCTTTCCCGCAGGGCGACATAGCGTGAAACTTACCACCACCGACATCAACGGTTGCACAGATACGCTGACAAAATGGGTGACAGTGTACGGCATGGATCCAAGTTTTGAAATCCAAGATTCTGTATGTCTTCCATACAATGAATCATTCATAGATCAGAGTGTAGCAGATACCACCATAGTCGGCTGGGAATGGAGTTTTGGATCTACAGAACAGAATCCAAATTATACTTTTACAGAAGATGATCTTTCAGCAGAGACAGAAGGACTGGAAGTTTTCCTGGCTACAACAGATGCACTGGGTTGTATCGATACACTCGAAAAGTCTGTTGAATTATATTTCATTGAGTCTGAAATTTTCACCAATTCTGCTGGGACTGTATGCATAGAACAAGAAATAGAATTTACAGCAGAAGATTCAACTGCAACTGGTTCACCGCTTAGTTTAGAGTGGGAATTTGGTCCTGCAACTACTGCAAGCTCATTGACGGATACGCTCGTAGAGGTGATCTTTCAAGAACCGGGAGATTATGTGATCACTTTGACATTTACAGAAGAAAGCAGTGGCTGTATGGGAAATACCACACTTGCTATTGAAGTCCTTCCTTTACCTGAAGCAGATTTCTCAACCAATGTTGATACTGTTGAAGTGCTTTGTCATCCGGCTACAATAGAGTTTGAAGATGAATCTAATTTTTTGGGAACCGTTTTCTACACTTGGGATTTTGGTAACGGTACCGTATCTACGTTGCCAGACCCTACAATCACATATGACAAAGGAATTTGGGAAACTACTTTGGTGGTAAGGTCACTTTTTGGCTGTAGAGACACTATTAGCAAATTCTATGAATTGGTCGGACCGGAAGGAGATTTCATTATTTCAGACGATGAGCTTTGTCAGGACGAGACCTTCACTGTCGAGTTGATCAATCCAGTAGATGTTAATGATTTTACTTGGGATTTTGATGATGGGACCACTGTAGAAAATGAACCTAAAGTAGAACATAGTTATACTTATAAACCCGATGATGATGAGTTGTCGGTTGACTTGATTTTGACCTCAACCATTGGATGCGAATATATACAGTCTATTCCCATTATGTTGAATGATGTCAATGCATTGATTGGCGAGATTACACAAGATGGATTTTGTGAAGGATTGATTATTCCTGAAAATTTATCAACAGACGCAACAGAGTATCAATGGACTCTCACAGATAGTTTGGGCAATGTATTCACATCCACCGATCCAAATCCACAATTTGAAGTTTCACAACCAGGGCAAGCGACGATTGAATTGGTTGCAACAAATACAGCCATTGGGTGTGTCAGTGATACCTTGGTTTTTCATGATGTCGAGGGCATTAGTTCTTTGCTTGATATGCCAAACGTATTCACCCCTAACGACAATAATATGCTCAACGATTACTTCAATGTGAAAACGAACGAAGAAAACGAAGATCAAGTTGAAGTGAT
>JAHDDD010000302.1 GCA_020629535.1 Saprospiraceae bacterium | reverse complement strand
TAAGTCTTCATGTTTACTATCTATTCCCGTGTCGAGTATCGCGATCAGAACTTCTTTTGCTGGCTTCTTTTTGATCCCTGAAAGCTTATCATGCATTTTGTCTATCGACAATACATTGATACTCCATTGATCGTTTGCATAAGGATCATTGAATGGGCCTTTGTCTTTTTTATCTCGAAAAGGAACTTCAATGAAAGTAGGTAATTCTATGCGTTGATTCTCTTCAACATATTCTATATGCGGGCTATCGTTTATTTTTGAAATGAAATCCTGAACATCATCGACATCTTGAATATCGACTACTTTGAAATCATCAAGATCTGTGGCATCCAGATCAGACATCTCAAAAGCATTGTAGTCTTTTACCACAAGATTTGCATTTTCTTTCATCCACTTTTCCTGAGCATTTGCATCTTTAAATTTTACAATCAATTCAGGAAAATCATCGGTTGAGGTTTGCGGGCTCTTCGCAACATCTGAGTCATTTGCAACTTCAGTTGATTCTGATTCAGCTTGTAAATATTTACCGGCAAGGTTATGACCGTACACCACTGAGATGGTCAATGGTATCAAAAAGATCGGAGCCAATTTCAAATGTTTAAACATTTGAAATAAAAACAAATGCCCGGATAAAATCAAGAAATCCAATCCTGCATGCAACAATAGTTCTTTGGAAAATCCATGTGTTCCAAACAATCCAGTCAAGAGGTAAGCAAATGCCCCAAAAGCCAATAAAGGAAGGAACTTTAGATTCGGTTTGTTATACCAAAGACCTAATAATACAAAGGTGCCGGCATATAGTAACAAATGTTGCATGTCAAGTGTATATAAATGGTGTATTTATTAAACACCGAAAGAGTACATTTTAGTTCTGAAAACCAGAATTAGTTGTATTAAAATAATTAATATATTTTTGCACATCACAAAAAAACTAGATTTAAGATATGCCACATAATTGCGTGATTATAGGTTCAGGACCTGCAGGGTATACAGCTGCGATCTATGCTGCGAGAGCCAATATGAATCCGATACTTTACACGGGCCATGAACCAGGCGGCCAATTGATGATAACTACTGACGTGGAGAACTTTCCCGGATATCCGGAAGGTGTCATGGGTCCTCAAATGATGGAAGATTTGCGAAAGCAGGCGGAACGATTTGAAACCAAGGTAATAAGTGATATGATTACCAAGGTTGATTTTTCAGGTCCTGTTCATAAATTGTGGACAGAATCAGGAGAAATTGTTGAAGCTCATTCTGTGATCATATCTACTGGAGCAAGTGCAAAATGGTTGGGAATGGAATCAGAACAAAAATTCATGAACAAAGGTGTGAGTGCTTGTGCAGTTTGCGATGGATTTTTCTTCAGAGGCCAAGAAGTAGCTGTTGTTGGAGGCGGAGATTCAGCTGCTGAAGAAGCATCTTATTTAGCAAAATTGTGTCCAACGGTGCATTTGCTGGTAAGAAGAGATGAATTAAGAGCTTCTAAAATCATGCAAGAGCGAGTCATCAAGACAGAAAACATCAAGATTCATTGGAATACGGAGACCAGAGAAATTTTAGGAGATGACGAAGGAGTACAAAGTGTGAAAGTCTTCAACAACAAAACCAATGCAGAAAGCGAGATACCTGTGAAAGGATTTTTTGTCGCTATAGGGCATACACCCAATACGGCAATATTCAACGAATGGCTGGATATGGATAACACTGGTTACCTAATGGTCAAAGCTGGAACAACCCACACCAATGTCGAAGGTGTATTTGCTTCAGGTGATGCACAAGATAATGTATATAGACAAGCAATAACGGCAGCAGGTACAGGTTGTATGGCTGCTTTGGATGCAGAAAGATATTTAACTGAAAAAGGAATCATATAAATCATGGCTGGAAAATTCAGATCAGGTGTTCTTCATGGACAAGAAGTAACCGACTTACTCAATTATGCAAATGACAATAATTTTGCGATACCTGCGGTCAATGTCGTAGGAACCAATACTGTCAATGCTGCATGCGAAACGGCAAGAGAAGTAAATTCTCCTATCATCATTCAATTCTCAAATGGTGGAAGTCAGTTCTTTGCTGGAAAAGGATTATCTAATGAAAATCAAGCCTCTGCTATTATTGGTGGCATATCTGGAGCTATGCATGTGCACAACGTGGCAAAACATTATGATGTACCTGTGATACTTCATACAGATCATTGTGCCAAGAAACTCCTGCCTTGGGTAGATGGCTTATTGGATGCAAGTGAAAAGCATTTTGAAACACACAAACAACCTTTGTACAGTTCGCATATGTTGGATCTTTCTGAAGAATCTGTCGAAGAAAATATTGAAATTTGCGAAAAGTATTTGGACCGAATGTCCAAATTGGGAATGACACTTGAAATTGAATTGGGCGTAACAGGTGGTGAAGAAGATGGGGTAGACAACACCGACATTGATAATGCAAAATTGTATACACAGCCAGAGGAAGTTTCTTATGCATACGAAAAATTGAAAGCGATTTCTGATAAGTTTACAGTAGCAGCTGCTTTTGGAAATGTACATGGTGTTTATAAGCCAGGCAACGTTGAACTCAAGCCTATCATCCTCAAAAATTCGCAAAAATACATAAAGGAAAAATTCAAAACAGATAGCGACAATCCAATCAATTTCGTTTTCCACGGTGGTTCTGGATCAACCAGAGAAGAAATCAGAGAAGCCATCGAATACGGGGCCGTTAAAATGAACATTGACACTGACTTGCAATGGGCGTTTTGGACCGGAGTAAGAGATTACTACGAGCCACGTGTAGGATATATGCAAAGCCAAATTGGAAACCCGGAAGGAGAGGATAAACCAAACAAGAAAAATTACGACCCAAGAAAATGGTTGCGTGAAGGTGAGAAAGCTTTTGTGAGCAGACTCACAAAAGCTTTCGAAGATTTAAATTGTATTGGGAAAAATTAGATTGAACGAAGGTCACTCCGTTTTTTTCAAAACGATTTTCTCCTTCGTTAAATCAAATGCCATTTCATAGAATTTCTTGAAACCAGGATAGTTCTCTGGCAGGTGTATCAAATTATTGATATCAAACGTATAGGTTATAACCAATGAATTGTTAACCACATTCGTTTGATACATAAATCTCCCGTCTTCATTCGGTAGTCCAATGACTGCATCTTCAGGATGACTTTCTACTTTATATCCTTCTGGGATATTCAGTTTGGTTGTTCTCCTGATTTTTTGTTTGTATGGGTAAAAAATAGGGTAGTCTCGCTTTGCTTGCGTGAACGGATTTTCATCCATTCCAAAATCAAAACAAGCATCTATGAAAATCTTGTCTCCAATCTTTTTGACACAGTCAATTAACGTTTCTTGATATTTGACAGTAACTGGTTTTTCAATATCATCCAAGTTTCTGACTTCAAGTATTTCGTAAATGTTATTTATTTCTTCTTCTTCAGATTCTTCATCATCTTCATCTTCATCCTCTTCCTCTTCATCTTCATCAGAACTGGAATCTTCTTTGTGATCCTCTCTGTAATACTCTGATGCTTTGTTGCTCAGTTTCACTTGTCTTGAACCAGTTAACATAAGATCCTCTTCTGTTACAGAATAATCGGAAAGCGACTCTACCTTGTATATGTTCGGATTTTGAATTTCCACAAATTGTGATAACTGATCTTGGATCAATAAGCCATTTAAATTTATAGCTCGAGTTGGTAATTGACCGTATTGATTAAATTTAGAAGAGGCATCCAAAAGTATGTATGAACCGTCTGGGTTTGGTAGGTAAGCTAATACATAGTCTAATTCAGTTATAGACGGATAATATCCATTTAAAATACCTTGATATCTGTTTTTTGTCACAAGTGGATAAGCCTCTACTTCTGCTGCTCTAAGCAGATTTATCAAGGTCAGATTTATCTCTCCAATATTTCCACTTTTATTCAATGCGGCTACTTTTAATCCATCTTCTGCATATTTGCCATATCTTTCATTCCAAGTAAAGTGATCACGAACCAACTCAAACAAATACAACTTGCGGTCATCCAAAGGCATTGACTTAGCTTTCTCTACATCTGGTTTGAAAACATCAATTTTCTTTTTCAATGTCCTTCCAAAAGAAGAATGATCCTTCAGGGTTTTCGCAATTTTTGGCCAATCACTTGAATACGTTTTTCTACCACCACTCCAGTCTATGTGTAAAAGCTCGTATTTGATTCCAGATCTATAATCTGAATCATCTAATATGTATTCGTCTGGCTCAAATGCAGGTACATTTTCGGCCGTCAAGTTATAGATTTTATTTCCATATCTATTTGCATTACCATTGTCATTATTGATGGGAATGGTTCCAGTTGCAATGGGCGTCAATGCAATCATATCTGGTACATGGATCTGATAGTGAGAAGACTCAACTGGAATAAAGTCTTGAAAGTACCATTTATCAATGCTGTATATATAGGGCGTTACAAACTTGTATGTCACATCGATGATTGATCCTGACCTCACATCGGGCATGGCAAATTTCACGGTTTTCCAATTTTCAGATGTTTCCTCTTCATATATATTCTTCTTGTTTAATTCGGTTCTGACAGGAGTGCCATTGACCAAATTCGTAGTGATTCCTTTTATCTTAAATACTGACTCCCGATCACTTCCATCCCTGTACATAGGAATTTCAAAATCTGCATAATCTTCTCCTGCTTCAGAATAAACTTTAATTCTGTAATGATAAAGTAACTCCAATTCAGCTTTGGTAGGATTACTAAAATCATATTGAACTTTTACATCTTTAAAAATATAGGCAGCGTCGGCAGATGTATCCTGAGGATGAACCATTTGTTCCAGCATTTCCATGGAAGGCATTTCGCCAAATTTCTTCTGGCCATTCGCATACAACGAAAACGTTAAAAGCCAAGAAAACAAGATTATGTTCTTCATATTATCGAAGTGTTATGTAACTATATTCTGATTTAATACAGCTGTTTAAAAATTTACGTATCTCTTTATATTCTTCGGGAGGGTAGGTTCCCTTTTTCAGTTCAAATAATTTCTTTACTAT
>JAHDDD010000301.1 GCA_020629535.1 Saprospiraceae bacterium | reverse complement strand
CAAAAGATCAATAAAATTATATATTTCAATACTCTACTCAAAAATCTTTATGTCAAAGATAATCGTAAAATTAGAATGTGATTTATATCAATTGGCACCTGCTGTAGATTAATTGGAAACTTTGAAGGACGATGGAGATGCTAGATTTTAATAATAGAATAATTGAGAACGAGGACGTATTTCGATTTACAAAACGAGACCCAAAATTATCCGCAACTCACGTGTTCGGAAACCAAAGCATAGCCCATGTTTCTCAAGTGTCCCTGACCTTTAGAAGACAAGCTCAAACCTACAGCAAACTTGAGTTGAAAGAAATAGTGTTGATAAATAAATACCATCTTCTTGATGACATTTTTCCTACCGTTTAATTTCAAAATTTTAACTTGCAGTTAAATTTTTGAAAAATGTATGAAAAGCTGCTAGCCCCTCTTGATCTTGGGTTTACAACATTAAAAAATAGAGTGCTCATGGGCTCTATGCACACGATGCTTGAAGAAATACCAGGAGGAAATAAAATGGCTGCGGCATTTTATGCCGAAAGAGCGCGGGGCCAGGTTGGACTAATTGTTACTGGAGGTATCGCTCCGAATAAAGAAGGAGTGGTAGGCACTGGCGGTGCCACTTTAATGAATGAAGAAGAAGCTGAGCATCATAAAGTGATCACTGAAGCAGTCCATAAAGAAGACGGTAAAATATGTTTACAAATTCTTCATGCTGGCAGATATGCATATGATCAAAATCTTGTTGCACCCTCTCCCATCCAAGCACCCATCAATATGTTCTCACCAAGAGAGCTAACGGATGAAGATATACATCGCACGATCAAAGACTATATTCAATGTGCAAAGATGGCTCAACTTGCAGGTTATGACGGTGTCGAAGTAATGGGGTCTGAAGGCTACCTTATCAATCAATTTATAGTCAAAAGAACAAACAAGCGTACCGATGACTGGGGAGGAGATTACCAAAACAGAATTAAATTTCCAATCAAGATCGTTGAAGGAATAAGAGAAGCTGTTGGTGAAAATTTCATCATCATCTATCGACTTTCAATGCTTGACCTTGTAGAAGAAGGCAGCACTTGGGAAGAAGTAGTGCAACTAGCGAAAGAAATCGAAAAAGTAGGCGCTACCATTATCAATACTGGTATAGGATGGCACGAAGCCCGCGTACCTACCATTGGTTCTTGCGTACCCAGAGGAGGATTTGCTTGGGTGACCAAGAGACTCATGGGAGAAGTGTCAATACCATTGATTGCTACCAATAGAATCAACACACCCGACATTGCAGAAAAAGTATTGTCAGATGGTTGTGCAGATATGGTTTCTATGGCTCGACCTTTTTTGGCTGATTCTCAATTTGTCAAAAAAGCAATGGAAGGCAAACCTGATGAAATCAATACCTGCATTGCTTGTAATCAGGCATGTCTTGATCACACTTTCACATTACAACGCTGTTCTTGCATTGTCAATCCAAGAGCCTGCTATGAAACTGAATTACAGTACTTACCCACTCAATCAAAGAAAAGAATTGCAGTGGTTGGTGGAGGTCCCGCTGGCCTTGCTGCAGCAAGTATCGCGGCTGAAAGAGGACACGATGTGCATATCTATGAAGCTTCTGACAAATTGGGTGGACAATTTAATATGGCCAAAGAAATTCCAGGAAAGGAGGATTATGCTGAGACCATAAGGTATTACAACACCATGTTGAATAAATTTCATGTGAGCATCTTCCTTAACACAAAAGTAAATGCGGAACTTCTCAATTCTATGGATTATGATGAAGTTATCATTGCCACTGGAGTGACACCTCGAAAACTTCAATTTGACGGAATTGAAGATGATAAAGTGTTGGATTATCGTGATGTACTTTGGCATAAAAAACCTGTGGGAGAAAAAGTGGCCATCGTAGGCGCTGGAGGCATCGGATTTGATGTTGCTGAATTTTTAGCACATGGAAATGAAGACCTGACCAACACCAAAGAATATATGAAAGAATGGGGAGTAGATATGAATTATCAAAATCCAGGCGCATACACCCTACCCGTCAATTCACCCTCTCCGAGAGAAATTTATCTTCTCAAAAGATCGCCCGGAAAACATGGAAAAGGACTTGGAAAAACAACAGGATGGATCCACCGAGCCAGCCTTAAAAAGAAAGGTGTCCATATGTTGTCTAGTTGTGAATATTTGAAAGTAGATGATAAAGGGTTTCATATAACCAGCAATGAAAAAGCACAAATTCTGGAGATCGACAATGTAATTATATGTGCAGGACAGGAACCAAATGAAACCATTGCAGAATCATTGACTTTGTCAAAAGAACATATTCATATCATTGGTGGAGCTAAAAAAGCTGCCGGACTAGACGCCAAAAGAGCCATCAAAGAAGCTGCAGAATTGGCTGCAAAGCTTTAATTTATCGCTATTGTACTTCCTCAACTTTGGAGATAAAATAATTGGTATCTCCTTGCCAAGGCATGGCCTTATTAATTTCGTCATAGTGGACCGTCACCTGCTTTCCTTCCAATGTTTGAAGAGCACTATACACATCTTCTTCTGTCACAGAAAAAGACCAAATATTACCAGACAAACCATCGTCTCCACCCATTTGAAATCCACCAAGATTTAGTTGACCTTCATAGGTTTTAAATACATAGCCTTTTTGGGAGATCTTTACCAAAGTACCAGATCGAGTGCCAGAGCTATAGGTCCAATTTGTATACACAAAAAACAAGACAAGTGACACCAAACCCAAGCCCAATAGAGCTAAAAATAACTTCTTCATGAAACTCTTGGTTTTCTGAACACCTCTATCTACAGACTCTCCAATTTTTTCTTTTCGATCATCAATCTTGTCTCGGACATCTTCCATGTTATCTTTAAATTCTTCTAACTTACTCATTGCAATGGTTTAGATATTATTGAATGGCAAATTTAGTGCATTTCACCAATTAGTAGATTAAAATTTCAAGTTAGACATAGATAAAATTTACATTACTTATTAGTCTATAGTACTTTGTCAATTTAATTTTTACAAAGTATCAAACTTTTTCCTAGATGAAAAAGTATGCAAAAAATCATCCCGATTTAAAAGCGATGCTCATAGCCGGCACCCGCATCCAATTTATCCCGATGTATCGGGACCAAATCGGGAGGGCTATTCTTCTTATAGCTGCTAAAGTCGTTCATTCTGATAAGTCATTGACTTTAACACCTTGGTTTCTTCACTTTCTTAGACTTTTTTCAAGCCTGATGCAACGTTTACTCAAGTTCTAAGATAACTAGGGCGTACTATTGATCAATAGAATTTGAAAATCAAAAATTTTAAAGGAAATAATTATAACATGAGATCATTAAAATTGCTTTATTTCTTCATCATTGTTCTTGCCATCGCAGGATGCCGGAAGGACGATATCATTGAAGAAACGACAACTGCTACACCTCCTCCTCCTACTGTAACGATTGAAAGTAGTCTGTCAGGTATTGTGATTGATATTAATAATAAACCCATCGAAGATGCAACTATATTGCTTGGCAATCTTTCAATGGAAACAAATGCAGCAGGTTACTTCAAATTTGAAGATGTCAACCTTTCTGCAGATGGTACATTGGTGACCGCCGCCAAGGAAGGATTTTTCAATAATTTCAAATTTGCATATCCTTCTGGTCCTTCAAATTCAGCTTATGTGGAATTGATGTTGACCGAAAGAGGTGAAGGTCTTGTGACCGGACCAAATCAAGATTACACTTTAGAAGTGGCTTCTGGATTCTCTGTCACATTGCCAGAAGGTGGAATTGTTGATCAGAGTGGCGATCCATACAATGGTGAAATCAGAGTCTACACTCATTGGTTTGATCCGTCTGCTCCACTCTTGGCTGCCACCATGCCTGGTGATTTAAGAGGAATTGACAAAGAAAATCAAGAAGTTCAACTTGAAACATTCGGCATGGCAGCTGTAGAATTGGTCGGTACCAATGGTCAGGAATTAAATATTGCTGATGGTTTCACAGCCAGTTTATCATTCCCAATTCCCGAAACCCATTCACATGCACCTGGCACCATTCCCCTTTGGTCAATGGATGAGAGCACAGGATATTGGATCGAAGAAGGCACCGCTACCTTGCAAGATGGAAAATACGTTGGAGAGGTAAGTCACTTTTCTTTTTGGAACTGTGATGCGCCATTTCCATTAATCAAGTTGAGTGGAAAATTGTTGACTTTTGACAACAACCCATTGGCATTTGCAACCATTTGTATGTTTGTCAATTCTACCGGACTGTCAGCCACGGGTTGGACAAATCAAAACGGAGAATTCTGTGGGAAGGTGCCAAAAGGAAAAGAAATGACCATGACCGTAAAAAACGACTGCGGCCAACCAGTATATGAGGAAGTCATTGGACCATTTGAAGAAGACACAGAGTTACCTGCCATTTTCGTTGATCCATCAAGTTACATTACAGTGGTTGAAGGAATACTGCTCGGTTGTGACGGATTGCCTGTTACAAACGGATTGGTTACCATTTCCGGTCCGGGTGTATACGCTACAATTTCAGAATTTGGTCCGAATGGAGAATTTAGTACCACCATTTTAACTTGTGATAATATTGAACTCGAAGTGGTCGCATATGATCTTGACGCAATTGAAGAATCTGACCCCGTTCAGGTCACAGGTGAAGCTGGAGAAGTTATCCAGGTAGGCACCATCAGAACATGCGAAACGCTTGATGAATTCTTCACATGGAAGATCAATGGAGAAAATCAGCTAACCCTTCTTGGAGAAAGCATGTGGGTAAGTCTAATCAATAACAATGTAAGAATAGGTGGTGAAGATCAAAATGCCTGGGCCAATGTCAATTTTGACCACAATTATGAATTGGGTGACTATCAAGTCTTGACGGTAGGCTTCTTCAACAATGAAACTTTGGAATCTTTGGTTTGTGATGCGTCTTGCAACATTATTGTCACAATCACTTCTGCCAGTTGGACCGCTGATAGTTACATCGAAGGAACCTTCATGGGCGAAATTAGCGGCAATAATGTCATGGGCACATTCA
>JAHDDD010000012.1 GCA_020629535.1 Saprospiraceae bacterium | reverse complement strand
TAAATTCATGTGAATATAATTCAAAAGGGGCAGTCCAAAAGGCTGTCCCTTTTTCCGTTTTATATCTTCTGATCTAAGTAGACAAGGATGGAATTGGATTGATGCTTTCACCAGCAGTACGATTCTTAGGTTTAAAGATGAGGGCGATGTATGAAAGTAAAATGAGGTTGTACATTATGGTCTTTACCAATGGTAAAACATTATACCAAACAACTTTAATCCCTGTGAAGATAATGGTTGCGGCAATGACTACTTTTATAAAATCATTTGAATAAAATGCTTTTTGTGTCCAATTGATAACTAGTCCGGTGATGAATGCTCCAACCGCTAATCCGACAGCACCGAAGTTTCCATAAGCTGGAGCAAACAAATATGTTCCTCCGTTATAAAAGTATTTTTCAAGCACTATATCATTGTAAAAAATAGTTGAAGTATCAATCAAGTCCATTGCTACCACCAATCCTGATGGCATTAATTTATATGGATACGTGAGAATGGTCTCACCATTCAAGAAATCATGTCCCATATAATAAAAGTGATAGACAGAAGTCTGCATTGACGCTGCAATATTGCCAAGACCCGAAGGCATATTGGCAAATTCTGTTCGGTTACTACCTCCTTCAAAAGTTGGTTTTAGAGAATCAATGATTACCTCAGCTACATTAGAATCAAGAATCGCATTTTGCCGCAGATATCCGATCAGATACAAAAGGAACAATGAAAAAGCTGTTAAGAAAAGATATTTTAATTGGGTCTTCCCTGTTATGAATTTTATATGCAAAAGTATAATACACAGAAAGCCAATAGCCTCAGTTCTTCGAGCATGAAGGAGAAGCCATAGTGCTACGAAAGCAGTGATGCCCCAGAAAATCCATACTCTTGTTTTTCTTTTTTGAATGGTATAATTCCTGGCCAGTGCATAGGCGTCTACCCAAAGAGCTGTAAAAATCACATTTGCAATGGTGGTGGAAGTTGGACGGCTTTCATATATGTCTTTATAATCGGTACTGATTATAGTTCCTCCTCCTTCCATTAAAAATGTGAATGCTAGAATCAATGCACAAAGAAAATAGAAGGGCAACCTAGTCACCCTTTTTAATGGAACAAGATTCATTGGTGGTTTTGCATCCTTCTCAAGTATAACGTAGGTGTATATGTTTGACGCAATGTAATATAGCCACAAAACATAGATTGTAACTTGATCATTTAGTTGGTGATCAAAATTGACGTAACTATAAAGCTTGAAACCAATGAGATACCACGCTAATCCATGTACCAGAGCGACACTAAAAATTATAAAGGAAAGTATAAATTTTGTCGAGACAATACCACTTCTTAATCCTACAATAAACAAGTTTGAATACAAACTGATGTTAACATAAAGCATGGTGGACTCATGATCAAAACCATTAAGCTGCCACGCAAAGTATGTAAAGGCGAGAATAAGCAACTGGGCCAAACGATATGGATTCAAACTTAATGGCACATGGCGAAGTTAAAGCGAGAAAATGGGAATGAGATAAAAAGTTGAGAATTAGTTCGATTTAAAGAATGCTAGAATTACGTCTTTTATTGTTTTGAATGAAGTAACAAGCATGTTCTAGCGGATAAAAACTCTCAATTTGCTCTCTGAGTATCATTGTTTTGGACAAATCTATTGACTTTGTATGTTGTCCTCTGATGGCTGACGCTATGGATTTATGTCCAGCTTTAAGAACAATGTTGGCCGCATTATGATTTATGAATTTTCGTTCCCCATAAGGGTAGGCAAAGTGATCTATCTTACCCAATTTTTCTTCTAATATAGATTTTGACTCAACGATTTCACGATCTAATTCTTCAGTAGAACAATCTACCAGGTTTACATGTGAAAAAGTATGATTTCCGATTTCGTGTCCATTTTTGAGTATTAAATGGCAATCATCCCAGTCCATGAATTCTTGAGGTGGAGAGTGTAGTTTTTCAGTACAGTGTTTATTTATTTTTTGAAAATTTGTTTCTCCAATAATGGAAGGATTGACAAAGACCATTCCCTTGATATCCATTTCGTCAAAGAGTTTGGAAGCTTGGACAAAATTCTTGAAGCCATCGTCAGAACTTATGCAAGCATAGCGTTGATCAATGGTCCCGTTTGAAACTTTTGAAACCGCATCTGAATAACTAATGAAAGTATAATTTCTTTGAACTTCAGAAAGGATTGATCGAAAATTATCAATCGTATCTGGAAAGAAAGAATGGAAATACAAGAATAGTACTGATTTTTCAGGAAGTCTTTTTTCGACAAGATTTTTCGAGCCTAATAGATTTAGTGTATAATGCCTTATTTTATTGCGCAAGCTGATAGCTTGTGAGCTTGATAATTCTCGATATGTGTTGATAAACTTAGACATGATCAAATCTCTTCCACGGAGTGTTGGAGACTATCGATTTTATTTTTCTTACATCTTCTTCATAGTATGGAATAAGAGTGGCCCAAATGTCTTCCTTTTCTTCGGTTTCTTTAGAATTAATTGAATTTAATGTTCTTGTCAATAGCTGACCAATTGGTTTCAACAATTTGAAAATAAATGGAAAACGGATGGTCTGATTTACAACCCAACGATGAAATTTCAAATATGTGCTTTGGAGGTTCTGATTTTTTACTGTAATTGTCTTATTGAATTGTTTAAATTCAAAATCACTGTAGTAAAATTTATCAATTTTGAGATGGTCGCACAATCTATTCATAAACTGAAGTGGGTTGGATTTTAAATCTTCAGTAAAAGAAATATAGGTTTTGGATAGACCAAATTTCTGAATGTATCTATTTATATATTGGTAGTATTTTCCGGTGAATTTTGCATTATTGATGATATCAGCGTGATCATTTTCTAATTGTTTTGCCAAGAAATCAGCTGGAGTTACAGATTCATTTAAATAACCCATTTGTTTAGCATAATTGTACCACGATCTAAGTCGATCAATGGGGTCTCTCAAAATGAAAATAAATTGGCAATCTTCGTCTCCCAATTCTTTGAAAATCCTATTCAATGCTTTTGGGTCATACATATAATCGGGACTGATATCAAGACAGTAGTTTCTTTGCTTTGAATTTGGGAATGCCTCAGTGTATTTTCCGGTCCATTTACCAATCTGATCAGAGAGAGGATAGTCATCTGACAGGAAGTAGTCCAATTGTTTTTTTACTGGAGCATTGATTTGAGGATGATCTTTCAAGTACTCAAAAAGAGAACTGGTCCCCGCCTTATTGGTCCCTACACAGATGATGAATTTTGATTGGGAATTATTTGCCAAAACTTAGATAACCAAATTTTTTGTAAACGTAATATAGTAATATGCCGTTTACAAATATTTGGAAAATTAGATTGCTTATTGCTGCTCCATAGATTCCATGGAATTGCACCAACAGGTAGGTAAGACAAATGTTGAGTAATGTTCCGACGATGAAAACATTTTGAACGAGTGATTGATTTTCAGTCATTTGAAGAAAAACAGCCACAGGACCTGATAAAGCATTGAAGAAAAATCCAAGAGCTATAATTTTTAATACATTTCCTCCTTCTTCAAAATCAGAGCCGTAAAGACCCATCAGGAAATCACTGAAAAAAATTACCATTAGAACCATTGGTAACGTGATGAAAAACATGGATCTACTGATGAGTTGTAGATTTGATTTTAGTTTATTAAAATCTTTTTGACCAAAATTTTGAGAAAAAATGGGTGCTGCAATCACTGAGGTCGCCGTAAGTGGTAGGACAAGAAACAACCCTATTTTTAAGGCAGAGTCGAAAATGCCAAATACGTCGGTACCTTCAAAATATTTAAGTATTACTGAAACAGTCCATTCACTTATATAAAAAATTGACCCAGCAATCAGGAAAGGGAATGCCATTTTGTTGGTCTTCTCATAACCCCTTGACCATTTACGGAAGTCTGACAAAAGGGTTCCTAAGTTGGGCAATTGCCATTTAAAAGTAGATATAATTCCGGCTGCGATGGTGGCTATAGAAAATGCTAAAATTGGAATATTGGTATTTTGATTTTGGGTATGTAAAAGATAGAAAATAAGCAACATGCAAATAACCGGAACCAATAAGTATTCTAAAATCGAGAATGCCAAAATCTTTTTATGGGCACGGTAAGAATGGCTATTGATCTTAAGCAATGCGAAAGGTATAATGGCAATGGCTAGGTAGTAAATATGCTCTTCAAATAACGTTACCAAGCTGAAGTGATTGAGTAGGATAATGAATGCAACCACCAAGGACCCATTGACAAGAATATTAAAACTACCTTGAAGATTCAATTTATTTGAAATGCTTTCAGTGGGATTTTCTGATACATATCGAAGTAACCAAACATCTACTCCACCAATCACGATGAGAGTAATAAGCTTTAGAGAAAGGATGTAATAGCTAAAATCTCCATAAACTGTCGCACCAAAATTATTGGTCACAAGGAGAGTGAGAAGGTAAAGGGCAATGATCCCAAAAATTCGAATTCCAAAGGCAATTCCTGAACCCCTGATCAAGTCTTTTGAGTCAGGACCTAGCTTGTCCAGGAACTTCTTTATTATCATAAAATACTTCTGAAGATATCTTCAATGCCGAATTTGGGTTCCCAGCCAAGATCATTTTTAGCCGCTGAATAGTCGGCGTATACCTGCACTACGTCACCCGCTCTTCTTTCTCCTATGCTATAGTTTAGTGGTTTTCCTGAAACCTTTTCCATGGCTTTCACCATTTCAAGAACGGTAATTCCTTGTCCGGTGCCGACATTATAGGTTTTTAATGTGCCTGGATTTTCTAAACCATCAAGATACTCTAACGCTAATGTGTGTGCGTTGGCAAGATCTTCTATATATATGTAATCACGTATACATGTGCCATCGCGCGTAGGGTAGTCTCCACCAAAAATTGTAAGATGTTTTCTTTTTCCAGTATACACTTCTTCGATGATAGGAACCAAGGTCTCAACCTCCTTCATTGCTTTTTCTCTCACAATACCAGATGAATGAACCCCTGCAGGATTAAAGTATCTCAGTAGAATGAAATTTAAATCAGCATTTTTTCTCGAAAAGTCTGTGATGATTTGCTCACCCATTTGCTTGGTCCGTGCATATGGAGATTCAGCTTCTTTGAATGGAGTGGCTTCGGTGACAGGTTGCTTATCAGGGTTCCCATAAACAGAACACGAACTCGAAAAGACAAGATGAGGAACATTCCATTTGCGTTGACAATCAAGAATATTCATCAACGAATTCATATTGTTTCTGAAATATTCAAGAGGCATTTGAACAGACTCTCCTACATATTTTAACGCAGCAAAGTGTATGATTCCTTTAATGTCAGGATGGTCTTGAAATATTTTTTTGGTTGCATCTAAATCACAAAGGTCAATAGCATAATTTTGTACTTTCTTGCCAGTGACATTTTCAATATCATTTAGAACATCAGCAGATGAATTTGCGTAATTGTCAACAGATACGACTTCGTAGCCTTTGCTGAGTAAGTCAACGATGGTATGACTTCCGATGTAGCCTGTGCCACCTGTAACAAGTATTTTCATCTTCTTTCTTTAAATGATCATACCAGCACCCACTGTATTGTTCGTGCCTTCATCTACAAAAATCAGACTACCTGTTATTCGGTTCTTTCTATACGAATCAATAAACATAGGTGAGGTAGTTCTAATCACGACTCTTGCGATATCGTTCATGCCGATTTGTTGGTCGTTTTCGTTTCGATGCAATGTATTGATATCTAATTTGTAGCGTACTTCTTTGATAACGCACCTTGCAGATTTTGTTGTGTGCATGATGGTGTACTTTCCTCTTGGTTGGAGAGGTTTTTCTCTATCAAACCAACAGACCATGAGCTCTAAATCTTGGGTAACTGTAGGTTGATTGTTTTCTCTTACTATCATGTCGCCTCGACTTAAGTCAAAGTCCTCATCTAGTAATATGGTGACTGACTGTGGAGGGAAAGCTTCATCTTGTTCTCCATCAGCGCCCACAATCTTATTTATGTTGGTGCTAAATCCACTTGGTAATAAAGTGACCCTGTCACCTTTTTTCATAATTCCCCCTGCTACTCTTCCAGCATACCCTCTGTAATCATGATATTCATCTGTATTTGGTCTGACAACAAACTGAACAGGGAATCTAGTGTCAATGAAGTTATGATCACTCGCGATATGTACGTTTTCAAGATAGTACATGAGTGTTGGTCCATCGTACCAAGGGGTTTTGTCAGATCTCTTTACAACATTATCTCCTTTCAATGCCGAAATTGGAATGAAATGAACGTCGTTTACATCCAATTTGGCAGCGAATTTTTCAAATTCATTTTGCACATTGTCATAAGCATCCTGTGCATAATCGACTAGGTCCATTTTATTTATGCAAACCACCAGGTGAGGAATTTGCAACAGCGATGCGATGATGGCGTGTCTTTTTGTTTGTTCCACAACACCGTTACGTGCGTCGACGAGTACTAGTGCAACGTTTGCTGTTGATGCTCCCGTAACCATATTTCTCGTGTACTGAATATGGCCAGGGGTATCTGCAATAATGAATTTTCTTTTTGGAGTAGAAAAGTATCTGTAAGCGACATCAATGGTGATACCTTGTTCTCTCTCAGATTTTAGACCATCTGTTAACAGGGCAAGATTCACTTCCTCTTCTCCTCTTCTTTCACTTGCAGCAGCAACAGCATCGTATTGATCTTGGTAAATTGATTTGCTATCATAAAGCATTCTACCGATCAAGGTAGATTTACCGTCGTCAACAGATCCAGCCGTCGTAAATCTCAATAATTCGCTATTATCTAAATTGTGCATGTTTGTTGTAGTTTCAATAATTCGCGTCTATGGTGGCGATATTGTTATTTAATATAATCTGTTTACTCTCTTCTCGTTTCTCTACATCGAGTTCTTAGAAATATCCTTTTTTCTTTCGATCTTCCATACTTGTTTCAGATCGCTTATCATCGGTTCTTCCTCCACGTTCTGTCATTCTGGTGGTTGCGATTTCCTGAATGATATCTTCTACGGTTGCAGCCTCTGATTTCCAAACACCGGTGCAAGTCATGTCACCAATGGTTCTACAACGCACAGTTTCTTCGTAAATCTCTTCGCCGTCTTTTTTCATGATGAATTCTGAATCAGCTAGCAATACACCATCTCTGTTAAATACAGGTCGTTTGTGTGCGAAGTATAATGAAGGCAGTGGGACTTCTTCCATCGCAAGATATTGCCAAACATCAAGTTCGGTCCAGTTGCTGATTGGGAATACACGGAAGTGTTCACCAATATGGTGTTTCCCATTGAATAGATTCCAAAGCTCTGGTCGTTGGTTTTTTGGATCCCATTGTCCGAACTCGTCACGATGTGAAAAGAATCTTTCTTTTGCTCTTGCCTTTTCTTCATCTCTTCTAGCGCCACCGAGAGCGGCATCATATTTCCCTTTTTCAAGGCTTTCCAAAAGTACTCCAGTTTGAAGTCCGTTTCGACTAGCGTTTACACCTTTTTCTTCCGTGACCATTCCAGAGTCAATAGCTTCCTGAACGGACCCAACAATTAATTTTGCGCCCAATCTTTCCACCAATTCATCTCTGAATTGTATTGTCTCATCAAAATTATGACCTGTGTCAATATGTAAGAGCGGGAAAGGAATTCTCGCAGGGAAAAATGCTTTGTGTGCAAGATGCACCATCAAAATTGAATCTTTACCACCCGAAAACATAAGTACCGGGTTTTCGAATTGGGCAGCTACTTCACGCATTATGAAGATTGACTCTGCTTCTAATTCTTTAAGGTGATTTAAGTGATAATTCATATCTCTTTTTAATCCATTTTTATGAGAGGTAAAATGTGGTTGAAAACTTCAATAGCGGATTCTTCCACAGTTTGTCCTTCGGTTTTTATTTCAATGTCCGGGTTGACCGGAGCTTCATAAGGCGAATCAATACCGGTGAATCCTTTGATTTCACCAGCCCTGGCTTTTTTGTAAAGTCCTTTTACATCACGCTGTTCACAAATTTCAAGAGGTGTATTGACAAAGATTTCAATGAAATCCTCATTGCCAATGATTTCCTTTGCCATTTGGCGAATGTCAATGGTTGGACTCACAAAGCTATTTAGGCAAATAACCCCGGCTTCTTTAAACAATTTAGAAACCTCTGAGATGCGTCTAATGTTTTCCTGTCTGTCTTCAAGACTGAAAGTAAGATTGTTGCAAATACCGGTCCTGATATTGTCACCATCCAACAACTGGATAAAATATCCTTCAGAAAACAATTTCTTTTCGAGAAACTCAGCAATTGTGCTTTTCCCAGAGCCTGAAAGGCCTGTAAACCAAAGAACCTTGGACCTTTGGTTTAAAAATCCTTCTTTTTGATTTCTGTCCAGGATTCTGTCAAAAATAGGGTGGATGTTTTCTGCCAAAATTGTAGCTTTCAATTAAGGCAGCAAAGATAAATTATTTCTTGAACTGATAAACCCTCTCGATGATGTCAACTACACGCATACCATCCATGGCATTGGTCATGAGCTTGTTTTGGCCACCAATTACGTCTCGGGCATTGCGGTAGATGGATGCGAGATTGTTAATATTATCATTTGACGGGAGTTCAGGTAGAGTAACCGATTCGGCATGACAATGAAGAATTTGATCCATATACTGACCTCCTACTTTTATGCTGCCTTTTGAACCAATGATGGTCATCGTACTTTCTAGGTTTTTATTCCAAACAGATGTGGAATATTGGAATGTACCCATTGCCCCATTTTTAAATTTGAAGCTGAACATTCCGCTATCTTCAAAATCGATGAGCTCTTTGTGGGTGTAATTTTCGAAATGTGCATCTAGGATGTTAACATTTCCGAACAAATAATATAGGGTATCTACGTAATGAGCAAATTGTGTAAACAAGGTTCCACCATCCATATCAATGTCGCCCTTCCAGCCTTCGGCCTTGTAATATCTTTCATCGCGGTTCCAATAGCAAGCGACATTAACAAGAAGAATCTCACCTAATCTGTTTTCACTCAAGACTTCTTTGAGCCATTGACTAACAGGAGAAAACCTGTTTTGCATCACACAAAAAACAAATTTGCCACTGTGCAATGATGCGTCGATTACTGATTCGCAATCAGATTTATTTAGTGCGAAGGGCTTTTCGCAAATGACATGTTTTTGAGCCTTGATGGCTTGAATGGATTGTTCGGCATGAAGGGCATTTGGCGTACAAACACTTATGATGTCGATATCTTCATTGTCTAGCAAACTTTGATAGTTGCCAGAAAATTTTGGTGCATCTGGAACAAATGCCACATCAGCTGTGCCTTCCAGTTCGACACCATTGACCGAATCGATGGCCTGTAAGTGTTTTTTTCCGATGTGCCCCATTCCAAGTATTCCAACCTTAAGCATAGTCTGGCATTAATTTTAATCTTCCATTTTCTAAATGATACATTTCCCCGGTCATAGGGCATTGTGCATAATTGTTTTCATCAATTTGGAGACGTTGACCATTCTTACTCATCCAACCCAATTGTTTGCCAGGGTTGCCGACCATCAATGCATAGTCAGGGACATCTTTGGTGATTACTGTACCTGCTCCGATAAAGGCATATTGGCCGATAGTGTTGCCGCATACGATCGTTGCGTTAGCACCAACACTTGCACCTTCTTTCACTAAGGTAGGTTTGTATTCTTCTTTTCTTGAGACCTCACTTCGTGGATTCATCACATTGGTGAAAACCATTGAAGGACCTAAAAATACATTGTCTTCGATCACCACACCTTCATAAATTGAAACATTGTTTTGCACTTTGACATTGTTTCCCAAAGTTACCTCATCGGCCACAAATACATTCTGACCCAAATTGCAATTTTTTCCAATTTTAGCCTTCGACATAATATGACAAAAGTGCCATATTTTAGATCCGCTCCCAATGCTTGCACCTTCATCGATGATAGCGGAAGGATGTGAATAATAACTTGACATATCAGGCGAGTGCGTCTCTGAACATTTTTCGTGTTACAACAAATGCTACTCCAAAAATCAAACCGATGACCAAGCCAGTTATAATTGCTTTGAGCAGAGAATATTCTTCTGCCTGAATAGGTAACACTGGTTCATCAATCAATTGTATGAATGGAGTATTGTTTTTCAAAGAAAATTCTGAGATTTCAAGATTTTTAGTCGCTTCTTCATACATGGCTCCTAGCTTTTTTATGTCAAGCATCAACTTCTGTTCGGTTAATTGGTCAGTACGAGCAAAAAGACCTTGGTTGCGATCCTTGAAATCAGCCAATTGAAATTGTTTCTTTGAAAGTTCACCATAAATGGAATCGGTTTTTGTCTTTATGATTTGATAGGTGAAATCTTGTTTTTCAATGGCTTGTTTTATGTAAAAATCACTAAGCTCATCAAAGAGGTTTTTTGTTAATGCAACAGAAATTTCGGGGTCAAAAGTCTTGGCTGTGAGATACATGATACCTGATCCTTCTTGATAATTACTTTTTAACAAACCATTGATTTCCTTTTTTTCACTTCCAATGAGATGATGGTGTAAATGCTTTAATGCTTTATTCTCTAAATTAGAAAACAACGCGACAGAATCTTGTGAAAACCTAAAACCATCAAGGTCTTCAAATTCAGGATCACCTCCTAGCAGTCCTTTCTTGTTCCACTTTTTTCTGGTCTCCAACATTTCAATAACATGGTTGGCGAGTAGATCAGATTTTCCATTGATTTCCATGTTTTTGAAAAAGGTGGATTGAGAAATTTTTCTAGATTTTGATAATTCGAGAATCTTATCTAGATTTTCTTCACCTGGTGCACCGAAAGGAATTCCAATAGAGCCCAACAGACCGGAAATAGCACTTGATGCACTACTGTCTTCATTGAGCATAAAGCTAAGCTCAGCTTCATAAGTGTCATGAGTTGTCAATGCCTTGAAAACCTGAAAAGCTACAAATGGAAGGCAGAACAAGAAAAGTACACCTAGACTTCTTTTTATCTCTGCAAAATACTCACGGAATGTGAGTAAGGCCTCCCTTAGACTTATTTCTTCTGTTGTGTTATGGGCGTCTGACATTATGGTTTGTTATTGCAAATATAGACAAAAGACAGTGAGCGAAGCGGGTTCTTTAACAGTATGATGCATCAGTAATTCGTGTCCGAAATTCTATAACTCTAATTCTCAGTGTTGAATTGCATCCTACATTTTATATTTATAGCAAAAACCAGTATGCCTACAAAAAGCATAAAATTCACCAATGATAGAGGTCTCAAATTAAGTGGAAAACTTGAATTTCCTTTGACTCAGAAGCCTGAAGCCTTTGCTATATTTTCCCATGTATTTACGGGGAGTAAGAATCTGAATGCAACCAGAAATATAAGTAGATCACTTACACTTCAGGGTATTGCGGTGTTGAGATTTGATTTCACAGGACTAGGGGATAGCGAGGGTGATTTTGCAGACACTAATTTCTCTACCAATGTCGCGGACATAAAAGCTGCTGCAAATTATTTAGTAGAGCATCATGAAGCGCCAAAAATTATTGTGGGACATTCTCTTGGTGGAGCAGCTGCCATTTTTGCGGCCAAAGAAATTGACAGTGTTCAAGCAGTAGCAACCATAGGTGCTCCTTCGGAACCCGAGCATGTGACACACTTGTTTGGATTCTCACTGCAACAAATAGAAGAAGAAGGACAAGCAGAAGTAACAATTGGAGGTCGGACATTTACTATTAAAAAGCAATTCATCGATGACATTCGAGCCATTGATTTGCCAAAGATTACGAAAAACCTAAATAAGGCATTGCTAATTCTACATTCTCCGCAAGACGGTGTGGTGGAGATTGAAAATGCTGCAAAGATTTATCATGCAGCTCATCATCCCAAAAGTTTTATTACGCTGGATAATGCAGACCATATGCTCACAGACAAGGACGACGCATACTATGCAGGTGGAGTTATTGCAAGTTGGGTGAGAAGATATATTCCTTTTCAAAAACCAGAGCCGTTGAGAACACAAAAACAGGTGATTGCAAAGCTTGGTTCACAAGGTTTCACCACTGAGATCATGGCAGGTAGACACGGATTGGTTGCAGATGAGTCTGAGCAATTAGGAGGAAACGATTTTGGTCCATCGCCTTATGAGTTATTAAATTCTGCATTGGGCGCATGTACGGCAATGACGCTTCAGATGTATGCGCGCAGAAAGAATTGGCCTTTGGAAGAAGTCAAAGTTCACTTATCATTTGATAGAAGTTATAAAGAAGATTGTGAAAATTGTGCAGATGAAGATCGTAAGATAGGACATTATGAAGTTTGCTTAGAACTAATTGGAGATTTGGATGATGAGCAGAAACAACGACTCATTGAAATTGCACAAAGGTGTCCGGTTCATAAATCATTGAAGTCGGAGCCAGAGTTTAGTGTGACTTTGTATTGAATGATGAAGGGTGCAAAGGATACTTCGCACCTTTTGTATTTTCGTAATTATTTAAACAGTCTTATTTCTGACTTCCAAACACTGACCCCATATAAGCTCGATTCAATCTAGCTATGTTTTCGATGGAAATCTCTTTAGGGCATTCAGCTTCGCATGCTCCTGTATTAGAGCACATACCAAATCCTTCCTTGTCCATTTGTGCAACCATGTCTTGGACTCTTTTTGAATGCTCTACTTGTCCTTGTGGCACGAGCGAAAGGTGAGAAACCTTGGCTGAAGTAAACAACATGGCAGATCCATTTGGACAAGCAGCTACGCATGCACCGCAGCCTATACAGGCAGCAGCATCGAATGCTTTTTCAGCTTGTTCTTTTTCAATTGGCAATGCATTGCCATCAGGAGCCTGACCAGTATTGACAGAAATGAAACCACCGGCCTGAATGATTCTATCAAATGATGATCTGTCCACTGAGAGATCTTTGATGACAGGAAAAGCACCAGCTCGATATGGTTCAATGGTAATCGTGTCACCATTCTTAAATGTTCTCATGTGAACCTGGCATGTGGTAGTTCCTTGGACCGGACCATGAGGTCGGCCATTGATCACCATGCTACATGATCCACATATTCCTTCTCGGCAATCATGTTCGAATACCACAGGTTCTTTCTTTTCGCTGATCAATTGCTCGTTTAATACATCGAGCATTTCAAGAAAAGACATATGCTCATTGGCGTTCACTTCGTAGGTTTCAAAATGCCCTTTACTTTCAGCATTTTTCTGTCGCCAGATTTTTAATCTTAGTTTCATGTCCATGGTATTCTTATTTGTATGAACGTGTTTTTAATTCAACATTTTTGAAGTCAAGGTCTTCTTTGTGAAGAACGATTTCATCTTTGTCTGTCCATTGCCAAGCAGCGACGTAGGTATAATTGACATCATCTCTTTTGGCTTCTCCTTCTTCACTTCTGTATTCTTCTCTGAAGTGACCACCGCAGCTTTCGTTTCTATTCAATGCATCTACCATCATGGTTTCACCCAATTCGAGGAAGTCTGCTACTCTTGTAGCTTTTTCTAACTCTGGGTTGTATTCGTTCATATCTCCTGGCACATACACATCCCGGTAGAATTCTTCTCTTAGTTCTCTGATCAATTGCTGACCCTTCTTCAATCCTTCTGCATTTCTTGACATGCCGCAATATTCCCAAACGATTTTACCCAGACGTCTGTGAAAACTCTCAACTGATTGGTTGCCTTGTACACCCATCAATCTTTCCAGTCTTGCTTTCACTGCATTTTCTGCTTCTTCAAACTCCGGTCCATCGGTCGTAATTTGTGGTGTTCTAATCTCTCCACTTAAGAAAGTACCTATTGTATAAGGGATTACAAAGTAGCCATCTGCCAATCCTTGCATGAGAGCAGATGCGCCCAATCGGTTGGCTCCATGGTCCGAGAAATTTGCTTCACCCAATGCAAACAATCCTGGTACATTGGTTTCCAAATTATAGTCAACCCAAAGTCCTCCCATAGTGTAATGCACAGCTGGGAAAATTTTCATAGGCACTTTATATGGATCTTCTCCAGTGATTTTTTCGTACATCTGGAAAAGGTTACCATATTTATTTTTGACAATTTTTTCTCCTAATTCACGAATCTTTGCTTCGCTAGGATTCGCCACACCCAATGAGAATGCTTCTGCTTTGCCATAGCGTTCAATGGCTGCAGCAAAATCAAGAAATACAGCCAAACCGGTAGGAGACACACCGTGGCCTTCATCACAAGCCACTTTTGCTGCTCTTGAGGCAACGTCTCTTGGCACAAGGTTTCCAAATGCAGGATATCTTCTTTCCAGATAATAATCTCTGTCTTCTTCCGGCACATCATTTCCGTTCATGCGACCTTCTCTGATGGCCATGACATCATCCATCTTTTTCGGCACCCATACACGTCCGTCATTTCTCAATGATTCAGACATCAATGTTAATTTCGATTGATAGTCTCCTGAGACCGGAATACAAGTTGGATGAATTTGTGTAAAACAAGGGTTTGCCATTAAAGCCCCTCTTCTCACTGCTCTCCATGCGGCACTTACATTACTTCCCATAGCATTGGTAGAAAGATAGAATACATTTCCATATCCACCTGTGGCAAGAACAACACAATGAGCGGAATGTCTTTCGATCTCTCCGGTCAATAGATTTCTGGTAATTATTCCACGAGCTTTGCCATCGATTTTGACGATGTCCAGCATTTCGTGACGGTTGTAAATTTTGCACTTGCCTGTTGATGCTTGTCTAGACAACGCTTGATAAGCACCGATCAGTAATTGTTGTCCGGTCTGGCCTCTGGCATAAAAAGTTCTAGATACTTGTACACCACCAAATGACCTGTTGGCTAAAAGCCCACCATATTCTCGAGCGAAAGGGACTCCTTGCGCGACGCATTGATCGATAATTTCTGTGCTTACTTCAGCCAGCCTGTATACGTTTGCTTCTCTTGATCTGTAGTCACCTCCTTTGATGGTATCGTAAAACAGTCTGTAAGTACTATCACCATCATTTTGATAATTCTTAGCAGCATTGATTCCACCTTGGGCGGCAATACTATGAGCTCTCCTTGGTGAGTCATGAAATGTGAAAACTTTGACATTGTAACCAAGTTCTCCTAATGTAGCAGCGGCTGACGCACCTGCCAGACCGGTACCTACTACGATAACATCGATTCTCCTTTTGTTATTTGGAGCTACGAGATTCATTGAACCTCTGTACTTTGTCCACTTCTCGGCCAGTTCGCCTTTTGGAACTTTTGATTCTAATTTAATTTCTCCCATTGGCTTATCTGTTTATAAAGTAGATGTAAATTGGAATGATTGCGAATCCCAAAGGAATCAATATTGAATATGCTTTTCCGAGACCATTGATCAGAGGAGTGTATTTTTTGTGGTTCAATCCCAATGTCTGGAAAGCTGATGCAAATCCATGGTTGAGGTGAAATGCCAAACCAAGTAATCCCAAAAGATAAATGATTACAATCCACAGTTTTGAATATGTTATGACTACCCTTTCATATAGATTAGCAATTTCTACATCGTAACCTGGGTATTCAACATAACTTATCCAACCGATTTTCATTCTAAACCAAAAATCTCCCATGTGAATAAATAAAAAGACAAGGATAATAGTACCTAGCAACGCCATCTTCTTAGATGCCCAACTAGAATTTTCATTTGTATTTACAGCATACTTAGAAGCGCTTGCCTGCTTGTTAAAAAAAGCAATCATCAATCCTTGTATTGTATGAAGGATGATGAAAAAGTATAATCCATATGATGTGAATTTTATCAAAGGATTATTGGTCATAAAATATGCATACTGATTAAACGTCGCGCCATCATCACCATAAAGGAGCTGTAAATTACCAATAAGGTGTACTACAAGAAAAGTGATGAGAAAGAGTCCGGTCAGACTCATGACAAGCTTACGTCCAATGCTCGATTTGAATAGAAAGTTAAAAATCCACATGGTTTGGCCGTTTTACTTTAAAAGCAAATTTAAAAGATTCGTTAAGATAAGACTTGATGATTAATTCACATTGGTTATTTAGAATAATTCAAAATAATGAGTCAAAGGCATGTTCGATATTCAAGGATCATGCAACGTTTCATCGATTTCTTTGATATTTAATGTATTAAACAATGCATATAAAACATCAATTATGAAATTTCTTCTCACTTCTGTTTTGTTTTTAACCTTGACGGTCAATATTTCCGGTCAGGAAATTATAGAAAAATATGGCTGGCTTTCAGATTTTGTTGATCCTTCCGATTGTATGCAGCAAAAGATTACAGAGTATGATCTGGGACCATATGCATTTATTCTGTTGTCTGAGGTTGATGAAAGTATCCTATTTTTCGAAACGGGTCAAATTTTTTGTTTTGGTAGCCTTGGGTACAATTGTCTTGAGGCATACAATTTAAAAGATGATCAAATAGGATTGCAGTTTGCATGCTCTGATCCTGGCAATGGATCGGAATCTTTGTGCGATCCATTTGAAGTTTACAACAGAATTGAAAATGAATTCCCATGGGTTCAACAATTTGGCAATCCGGTTGGATGTGGACTAAGTGAGATTACAGTTTATCAAAGAGGTGTTCATAAATATATCAATGTTGAAAGTAGCAGCACTTCAACGTTATTTTACCAATCAGGAAATGTTCTTTGTCAAAATACAGACAACTTCAATTGTGCGCAAGCCTATGGATTTGATGAAGGAGAGGTTATTGAGAAATTTAATTGTGAACAGTTGGAAACTTTCTGTTTCGAGGGAATGTACATAACGGGGTCATATACGTTTGACTTCATTTCATTTGGTGAATGTGAATTCTGGGAAAATGATGAGATTGATTTGGTTGGTCTTGAAACAAACTGTTTCGTAAATAGTGAAGGATTGGAAAGATGTTTAAATGGCACCATCAAAGTTTCCGAAAATGGAGAATATCAATATTCCTATAATGTTATTGGCCCAGGAGCAAACGGCGGTGTAAGTGCCAACGGAGGATCAGGCTCTGGACAATTTGTCTTTGCCAATGGAGTTCCACAAAACTGTTTTGGAAACGATTGCATTTTCGCAAACATGCTATTTGATGGTAATCGCCTTGAGTTCAATACAATCATAGAAGGTTGTCCTGTCCGTCTTGGTGGCTATAAATAATCCCAACAAGTGCAACTTGAACTCATTGTAGGGAATATGAAAAATTTCATGATTGCCGGAACATTTCTAAATATGGGCAAGCACAGGAAATGTACTACCCTATAACTTGGTCCCCAGTCTTTCCAAAACGTCTTTCTCGATTTTGGAAATCAATGATGGCGTGATACAAGCTTTCTCGGGTAAAATCTGGCCAAAGTATATCTGTGAAGTATAATTCAGCGTAGGCCAATTGCCACAAAAGATAGTTGCTGATACGTAATTCTCCACTGGTCCTGATCATCAATTCCGGATCTGGAATATCATGGGTGCTGAGATGTTGCTGAATGGTGTGTTCATTGATTTGGTCTGGATCTAACTGGCCATCTTTTACTTTTTGGGCAATGCTTTTCATGGTCCGAGTAAGTTCCCATCTAGAACTGTAATTCAATGCGAGGGTAAGAGTCATTCTTGTATGATCTTTGGTTTGATCGATCGCATTCAATAGTGCATTCCTCGTTCTTCCAGGAAGTTTTGACAGATCACCAATGGCTTTCAGTTTGATATTATTGTCATTCAGAGTCTTGAGCTCTTTGCCAATGGTTTCTACCAACAAAGACATCAAGGCATTGACTTCAAATTTCGGTCTACCCCAATTTTCGGTCGAAAAAGCATACAATGTAAGGAATGGAACACCTAGCTCAGCGCATCCCTCTGTAATTTCTCGTACGGCTTTCACACCATTTTTATGCCCAAATACTCTGATCTTTCCTTTGGCTTTTGCCCATCGACCATTGCCATCCATAATGGTAGCAATATGCACGGGAAGCTTTTGCAGATCAATTTTTTCTTTTAATGTGGTCTTGGACATGAGGAATAATGTATTACAAAAATATAAAATAAGTATTTGCTATTCTTAATTTGAACGAATCAGTAGCTTTATGACGTTTTCAAAGAAAACAAACTATCAAATGAGAATTTTCATCTTACTTACATTTTTGATTGGTTTTTCTTCCTGTTCATTGGAGCCTTGTGGCGATAAAGACCAATTCATAACAGAATTCAAGACGTTTGTCAACGATTTTCGCGATCAAAGCAAAACCGAAGAATCAATTGACGCTTCAAGTTTTGACAGGAAATTCGAGAAGTTCACAAAAGATTGTTATGCTCATCACAAAGAGCAAATGGAAATGAAGGAAAGAAGAACTTTTTGGAAAGATGCCATGATTGCATATTTCGTCCGCCACAAAGGAGAAGATATTGACATAAGCAAAGAGAATAGAGAAACCGCCTACATTGCGACCGAGCTGGAAGAAGTGTTTGACGGAACAGGGAAAGAAATTGAAGAATTTGTACGTGGATTTATCAAAGAAGAAGTGCCTGATCTTATTGACGAAGCAGTAAAAGGCATTGAAAAAATCGGCGAACAAATCAAAGATTTGATTAGAGAAAGCAAGTAGATGTACGACATAATTCTGGCATTCATAACGGCGTTTGTATTGTCCTATTTGGCAATACCATCGATCATTTCAATTGCCAGAAAAAAGAATCTTGTTGATGAACCGGGTGAACGTAGAGCCCATACCGTTAGCACTCCTTCACTTGGAGGCATTGGGATTTTTGCTGGCGTCATATTTTCCATCATACTTTGGACGCCCTTCACCTATTTTGGAGATTTGCAATATATTCTGTGTGCCTTTATCATCATCTTTCTTATAGGAGCCAAAGACGATATAGATCCCATTGCGCCAAGGTTGAAATTTGCTGCTGAAATGTTTGCAGCTTTTATTTTGGTCTTTATAGCAAATATTAAGATCACTTCATTTTATGGGATATTTGGAATTCAAGAATTGCCAGAAGCGGCAAGTATTCTGTTTTCTATGTTTACCATCATTGTCATTATCAATGCTTTCAATTTAATCGACGGCATTAATGGTTTGTCTGGAAGCATTGGTACTCTGATTTGTTGCACTTTTGGGACCTGGTTCTTAATGATTGACAAGTTAGAATTGGCTATCGTTGCTTTTGCAATGGCGGGTTCAACAATTGCATTTTTGTATTATAATGTAACGCCAGCCAGAATATTTATGGGCGATACCGGATCGCTTTTATTGGGTTTGGTTTGCTCTATTCTTGCCATTCAATTTATTGAGCAAAATAAGGTACTTATCGACTCCCCGTACTTTGTTGGATCTGCACCTTCGGTAGCAATAGGGATTTTGATCATTCCATTGTTTGACACGTTGCGAGTTTTTGTGTTGAGAGCAATGAAAGGCAGGTCTCCTTTTTCACCTGATAAAAACCATATTCATCATCTGTTATTGGAATCTGGATTGAATCACATGCAAGCTACCGGTATACTCGTATTTGTTAACTTGATATTCATTATGGTTTCCTTATATTTCCAATTTATGGGCACAGAATGGTTGTTATTTATTTTGGTGGCAATGGCTTTACTATTCACCTTAGTATTGCTCATTATTAATATGAGAAAAAGAGTTCCTTCAAACGCAGCTTCATGAATTTTCTTATGGTATTTGTTGGTGGAGGATTAGGTGCAGTGTGTAGGTATACAATCAGTTTGCTTGTTGGAAAGTCAGCCAATGGTTTTCCCACACCGACTTTTCTTGCAAATGTGATTAGCTGTATTATTCTTGGATTTCTTTTGTCATATTTTATGGCCAATCCCGGCCATGACAGAATGAAGCTTCTGCTGGCGACCGGATTTTGTGGAGGTTTCAGCACTTTTTCAACTTTCAGTGCAGAGAATTTTCAACTATTACAGAATGGTAATTTTCTGATACTCAGTTTTTATGTTTTGGCCAGTGTGCTTATTTGTGTTGTGTGCATCGGTATTGGTTGGAAGTTAGGGCAACTTTGACTTACTTCATTACCTTATCATAACTACCATCAATGAAAGCACTTTTTGCAGCAATCACTACCGGATCATTCAAAAGGTAACTATAATAATATGCGTTAAGTCCCCATATCTGACCAGCCATCCATGATTTGATTTTTGATATTGTTTCAGTTGACACGGTTCTTGGAAAGATGGCGGAGTCTAGACCATTGGCAAGAATCTTGGTTTCAACATACGATTGAAATTTTTGAATCAATTCTGTTTCCATTTGTTGGTCCGTTGCGAAGGCATCATAAGTGCCATATTTTTTGAAGATGTCGTTTCCATTGTTTCGGACATACTGACATGTAAATCCAAATACCAGACCTTGCTCATTTAATGCATTGAACGAAGGGTCTGCCTTTTGACTTACCGGCACAAACATATCAGGAATGATTCCTCCCTGACAAGCGGCAATTTTTCTTCCTCCTCTGGTTGATGAAAGTAAATTTGCGGCCGTCGGTAAATCTTTACTCAAACAAGTGTAATTTATCTTATCGAACAATTGTGCAGAGCAATTTTCATCCATTCCCTTTTGAAGGTTTCTTCCCGTTGGTGTATAATACTTGCCAATAGTCAATCTTATAGCAGAACCGTCTTCTAATGAATATGATTGTTGGATAAGTCCTTTACCGAATGTTGGTTGGCCAATGATCATTGCACGATCCCAATCTTGTAAGGAGGAAGCAAAAAGTTCAGCTGCAGAAACGGTATTTCCATCTACCAATAAGATCAATTTTGAATTGGAAAATTTATCTGATTTTTCGGTTTTGTATTCTGTCTTTTCAAGGTTAAATCCTTGGGAGTAGCTGATCAATTTGTTTTTTGGCAAGAACTCATCAGCTAATTTAGTTGAGGAAACGACCACTCCACCAGGATTGCCTCTAAAATCGAGAATGATATTCTGTTGCTGTCCTTTCGGAAGATCACCGATTGCTGCGGTGAACTCTTCAAGTGTTTTGGCTGTAAATCTGTTGAATTTAATGTATGAAATATTTTCCGCCACGGGAGTAACAGCTTCGACGCTGATCAAAGGGACCTTTGCTTTTTCTATGGAAATGTTTCTTGGAACATCGTACGGGTCTAGCACTTCCATGGTCAGCGTTCTGATTTCTTCATTTGCCAACTCATCTTGTAGCTGATTTTTAAATTGTTTGTAGGTGCTCTTTGCATTGACCGAGATGATCCTATCTCTTGTCTTCAGGCCAGCCTTATCTGCAGGTCCATCTTTGAAAATATATGTCACCATGAGAAAGTCACCAACTTCGCTGTAGTAGAATCCAAAATCCTCATCAGAATACCCTGCATCAGCATTGTTTTGAGCTTCAATTTCTTCTGCGGTTTGATAGACTGAATAAGGGTCTAATTCGGCCACAATTGCCTTGATGGCGACATCAGTCAGATAGGCATTGTCAGTTGTGTCGACGTAAAATTCATTTAAATAATACATTACCCAATCCAACTTTTTACCTTCTTCTCCTCCGTAATATTTTTGAGCAGAACCTTGTGTTGAAATAGCAAGAAATAGGAGCGTGCTCAACACTGAATAGAACATTTTCATAATTGTCGATTTTTTAGGATGTTAACGAACTATCAGCATTAAACTACCTTCAATTGAATGTAGACTTTAATTTCATTGCCTAAGTCTTGTTCTTCTCCAGCATTTAAATTAGCGACTTCTACGATATCATTGGCCAATACTTCAGACTTAATATAATCGCCAAATTTCTGAATTGCCATATCGAGATCATCATGCTTCGTCAAAGTAACAATGATTTTATCTGTTACATTGAAATCACTTGACTTTCTAATATTTTGGATTCTATTGACCAATTCACGGGCCAATCCTTCTGCACGCAATTCATCTGTCAATGTTATGTCAAGAGCAAGTGTGATCTCACGATCTTGAGCAACTTGCCAACCCGGAATTTCTGCAACGCTTATTTCAAAGTCTTCGAGTGCTAGATCAAAATCATTTCCATTAACGCTAATCGTATACGCTTGTTCCTTTTCAATTTTGCTAATGGTATTTTGATCAAATCCTCCAATGATTGCAGCGGCCTCTTTCATGTGAGGTCCCATTCTTTTTCCTAATGTTTTGAAATTGGGTTTTATCTTTTTATTGATAATGCCAGAGGAGTCAGTAATGTATTCAATTTCTTTGACATTGACTTCTCTCAAGACTAAATCTTCAATTTGCTTTACATCATTTTTATACTCTTCACTTAAGATGGGCAATAAAATTTTCTGAAGTGGAATACGAACTTTGATTTCTGCTTTTTGTCTCAATGACAATACCAATGAAGAAATTCTTTGAGCATAACTCATTCTTCTTTCAAGGGCATCATCGATGACATCTTTATTCGAAACGGGAAAATCTGTCAGATGAACAGATTCGTGTTCATTTCTTTTAGTGACCTCGTTGAGGTTTTTGTACATCCAATCAGTAAAAAAAGGAGAGATCGGTGCCATCAATTTAACAACGGTTTCCAGGCAAGTGTACAAGGTTTGATAAGCTGCGATTTTATCTTGAGTATAATCTCCTTTCCAGAATCTTCGACGGCTCAATCTCACATGCCAATTACTCAAATTTTCTTCTACAAAATCCTGGATCAATCTTCCGGCTTTGGTCGGCTCGTATTCTGAATATGCCTTATCTACTTTGTCTACCAAAGTATTTAGTAATGAAAGAATCCAACGGTCTAATTCCGTTCGACTTTCTAAACTCACTTCTTCTTCAGCATATTTGAAACCATCAATGTTCGCATACAAAACGAAGAAAGAATAGGTGTTATATAGTGTACTAAAAAGTTTTCTTTTTACTTCATCGATTCCCTCAAGGTCAAATTTTAGATTGTCCCAAGGATTGGCGTTTACCATCATGTACCAACGAGTAGCATCGGCGCCATAATCTGATAAGGTTGAAAAAGGATCGACAACATTGCCTTTAGACTTTGACATTTTCTTGCCTTCCTTGTCAAGGACCAGACCTGTAGAAACTACATTTTTGAATGACACTTGGTCATAGACCATAGTAGCAATCGCATGAAGTGTATAGAACCATCCTCTCGTTTGATCAACACCTTCGCTGATGAAATCGGCAGGGAAGTTCTTTTTGAAAGTCTCTTCGTTTTCAAACGGATAGTGCCATTGTGCATAAGGCATCGACCCTGAATCAAACCAAACATCAATCAAATCAAGTTCTCTTTTCATCTCCTTTCCAGAGTCACTTACTAAAATCACCTGATCGATATGTGGTCTATGAAAATCATCAGGAACGGATTGGTTAAGCCCCAATGCTTTGTTTGCTTTTTCGATTTCTGTAGCCATTTGCTCTTCAGAACCTATGCAAATTTCTTCGCCATCTGCGGACCTCCAAATGGGTAATGGTATTCCCCAGAATCTAGAACGAGAAAGATTCCAGTCCTGTAGATTTTCAAGCCAAACTTGGAATCGGCCGGTGCCTGTATGTGTAGGCTTCCAATTGATGGTTTTATTGAGCTCAGCCATTCTGTCGCGAACAGAAGAAGCTTTTACAAACCAAGAGTCTAGTGGGTAATATAAAATGGGTTTATCTGTTCTCCAGCAATGTGGATAGTTATGCGCATACTTCTGTACGTTAAATGCCTTGTTTTCAGTTTTGAGCTTGATGGCAATGTCTACGTCTACACTTTTATATTCTTCTTCATTTCTGTAGTTTTTTACATAACGATTTGAGAACTCTCCAACATTGTCTTTAAATTTTCCTGACTTATCTACCAATGTCAATGCTCCGATTCCATGCTCAACGGCAACCTTTCGATCATCTGCACCAAACGAAGGGGCAGTATGTACCACTCCGGTCCCATCTTCTGTTGTTACATGGTTACCTGTGATTACTCGAAATGCATCTGTTTTATCATAAAGAGGTTCAATTTCATTTCCAAAATCGAGTAACTGTTTATAACGAATGTCTTGCATTTTTGCACCTGCAAATAAGTCACTTTGTTCAAGAATTTCGGGTTGCTTTTTACCTCCAAACCATTTGCTAACAAGATCATTGGCAAGTATAACACTTACTGGCTTTTCTGTGTATTGATTGTTTGTTTTGATTTTTACATATTGAACTTTTGGTCCTACCGTTAAGGCTGTATTCGAAGGCAGGGTCCATGGAGTAGTCGTCCAAGCGAGAATTCTCACATCTTCATTTTCATCGTCAAATAGAAAGGCTGAGGTGTCGTCTTTTATCACCTCAAACATTCCCACAATAGTGGTGTCTTTTACTTCTTTATAACATCCTGGCAAGTTCAATTCGTGTGAACTTAATCCTGTTCCTGCAGCAGGTGAATATGGCTGCACTGTATATCCTTTGTACAGTAATCCTTTGTCATATAATTTTTTGAGCAAGGACCACACCGATTCAATGTAGTTATTTTCAAACGTGATGTACGGATTATCAAGATCGACCCAATATCCCATCTTTATCGTGAGGTCATCCCACATATCCTTAAACTGCATGACAGTTTCACGGCACTTATTGTTGTACTCTTCAATGGTGATCGATCTACCAATGTCCTCTTTTGTAATGCCTAAATTTTTCTCGACATTTAATTCGACGGGAAGACCATGAGTGTCCCAACCACCTTTACGATCTACGCGTTTTCCTTTCATGGTATGGTAGCGACAGAAAAGATCTTTAACTGTTCGAGCCATCACGTGATGGATTCCAGGTTTTCCATTTGCTGATGGAGGTCCTTCGTAAAATACAAATGAATTATCCTCTGGTTTTTGTTCGACGCTTTTCTTGAATACATCGTTTTCTTCCCAAAATTTGAGAATTTCTTTGTCGATCTCTGGTAAATTTAATCCCTTATACTCCTTGTACGCTGACATTTGAATGTATTATCGTTTGTAAGCCCACAAAGATAGTGGTAATGCCTTAATTAAATAAGTCTGACTAAATAAGTCTGAAGTTCAGGCAATCTTGATTTTGATCAGAATGACCATCTAAGCCATCTTAGAATTTTAAACACTTAAGACAAAGAGTAATCATTTAATCAATGATCAAGAATTTTTCTGTAAAGATCTTGTCCTCATTCACCAGGTGTAATATGTATTGGCCAGTTAAAAACTGAGAGGTATTCAGTTCAAGAAATCGTTGTGAAGAAATTTGTTGGCTATGTACTTTTCTTCCTTGAATGTCAATAATTGAAAGCTTTCCTTCAAGGTCTTTTTTAAGCTGCACATACAAAATAACGTTGGTAGGATTTGGAAATATTTTGAAAGGGTGTTCTTCAAGTTCTTCGTTTGAACTGAGTTCCAATGCCATTTGGACAGCAGCAAGTGCATTGATTCTGCCAAAGCCATAAACATGATTTGGAATTTGTACGGCAGACACTCCGTTACATTCAGTTGTATCTGTTATTGCCACTGCAGTGATTTCCAGAATGGTTTCTATTGCTTCCACATTCCCCGCAAGGGAAGGATTGGCATCAATCATCAATGCCACCGTACCAGCAACATGGGGTCCAGCCATACTTGTGCCACTCCAAGAAGCAAATCCACCATTTAAAATGGCAGACCTTACTTGTACCCCGGGTGCACTCACATTTGGCTTGAGTCTTTCAGAACCATCGGCACTCACGAAACCACGGCTGCTAAAATTTGCAATGGTATCATTTGATGCCGTGGCACCAATTGTAAAAGAATTTTCAAAGATCGCAGAAGGCGTTTCTATAGTTCCACAATCTGGTCCGCTATTTCCAGCAGAAACAACTACGACCGTACCGGCAGCCTTAAGATTGTTTACCGCTTCTTCAAGAAGATGCCAATTCGTATTGTTGCAGCCTTCCATGACCGGACAAGACCAACTGTTGTTGATGACATGGGGAGACATGAGCGGATTGGGATTATTTCCATCCAGATCTGTTGGGGCAAGAAACCAATTAAAGCATTCAAGATAAGTGGATGGAGATCCATATCCTCTTTCCATATTCCTGCAGCCAATCCATGATGCTTTCGGCGCAACACCGATCATGTTCGTACTATCAGATCCAACCATAGTACCCATTGTGTGTGTACCATGTCCGTGATCGTCGCATGGAATATCAAGATTGAGTCCGCAAGGATTATTTTCCGCTACAACTATTGAATCTCCATGAAGTAGATTGATCTCTTTTATGGCATCATGCCAATGGTGATTGTGATCAATAATATCACCAGACTTACCTCTGTATTTTTCAATGATGGTAGAATTGTTCCAATCGTAACCAGTGTCTTGGCCACCGATCACAACGCCTTGACCTTCGTACCCCATCTCCCAAACTTGATCTGCCCCAATTTTCACAATGCCCCATTCAGGAGCGGCACTTCGCATATCGAGGCCAGGATTCTTTATGGGTTCTTCGAGAGATATAATTGGATCGTAAGATATTCGTTTGACTCCTTGAAATTGAACTATTTGAAAGGCTTGCTCCAAATTTAATTTGGTAGCTATAGCATTAACAATGACGAACGGAGAAAATTCTAGCTTTTGAGTTTGTAGAAAATCAATGACTTGAGCTTGAGAAATTTGAGCATTTTTTGATAAATGACTGTAAATGAGCAAACTTTTCTCGGATTTGGTCAAATTATTGTGTTGAATAGGCAGTGGATTCCCTTCAAAAGCGATCAGACAAGAGATGAGTTCATCATGAGATTCATTGAACTTTTGGAGGAGGAAAGGGTCGATTTTCCCCGATTGACCAGAGAGGTATGAAAAACTTAGAATTATTATCAAGGGCAGAATAACGAACTGTCTTGTTAAAATCATAAATCTGAGTTTTTCAGGAACTTTACAAACATCTTATCTATTACGAATTTAATCGTTTGCACTTTGTTTGACGAGTGGTGAGCGTATTTAGCTAATATTCTAAATTATCAATTGTTCTTATGGCGACTAAAAATAAATACAGCGACCAAGAATTGACAGAATTTGAGGGATTGATCAATAAAAAACTGACTGTGGCCCTTGAACAGTTAGATTACTACCTGAAACAGATAGAAGTATTGGCAGATAGTCCGGAAGCTAAGGTCAAAGGTCTTGATGACGGCATTGGCACCATTGAAAGTGAGCGATTATATACAATGGCCTCCAGACAGCGAAAACTCATCCATCACCTTGAAAATGCAAAGGTGAGAATCAAGAATAAAACCTATGGAATTTGCCGAGAATCCGGAAAATTGATCTCAAAAGCAAGACTTCGAGCAGTTCCTCACGCAACCTTGTCGATTGAAGCCAAGCAGAAACGATAAAAAAATTAAATTTGCGGTTCATTTTTCAGAACAATCGTGAAGCGTCATCATTTTGTAATTCTACTGGTTCTTTTGGTACTGATCATTGATCAGACACTTAAGATTTATATTAAGACAAGTTTCGTCTATGGTGGCGGATTCAAAATCCTTGGACTGGACTGGGCCCGAATTCATTTCGTTGAAAATGAAGGTATGGCCTTTGGACTTAAGTTTGGAGGTGTTATTGGGAAGTATATCCTGAGTGTCTTCCGAATTTTGCTCGTAGGATTCCTCATTTATATCATAAGAGATATGATCAAAGCCAAAGAAAAGTATGGCTTGATCTTGGCATTCGGGTTGATCATTGCCGGAGCCATAGGCAATATTCTCGATAGTGCATTTTATGGACTCATCTTTTCTGAGTCAAAATTTCATGGAGGGATTGCGACGCTTTTTCCGGAAGGAGGAGGATATGCACCATTTCTTCAAGGTAGGGTAGTAGATATGTTGTACTTCCCCATGGTAAATACCTATTGGCCTGATTGGCTTCCTTTTCTAGGAGGTAAAAGCTTTTCGTTTTTCGACCCAGTATTTAACGTGGCTGATTCTTCGATTTCGGTCGGTGTGGCCATCATACTGTTGTTCTACAGAAGCTACTTTAATTCTGGAGGAAGTAAAAAGGAAGAAGAAGTGAAGCCATCAACCATTGATTTGAGCAAAGAATAATTTCTATCGGTAAACCATTCGAATAGTCTAAGAAGAATAGAAATCTATCTTTTTCTTGCTAAGAAACCATGGCCATATAAGCCTCATGATCCAGCAATCCTTCCAATTCAGCTGGATCAGATAATTTTACTTTGACAATCCAACCTTCACCGTACGGATCAGAATTTAAAAGATCTGGTTGATCACCTTCGTTTTCATCTAATTTAGCATTGAACTCAAGGACCTCTCCACTTAGAGGCATATAGAGTTCTGAGGTGGTTTTGACAGCTTCGACAGTTCCGAAGACCTCATCTTTTGCGATGGTGTCTCCAACTGTATCGATTTCTACATACACGATTTCTCCCAATTCGCTTTGCGCGAAGTCCGTGATTCCGATCACTGCAATATCTCCTTCTTCAACACGGACCCATTCGTGTTCTTTGGTGTATTTTAAATTTTCAGGTGTGTTCATTTTAATATGACATTAGGCAGATTCGACTGCATTTTTCAACCATTCAAAGGTCACAGATTTTGGTCTTTCCAAAGGCAACCCTAAAGCTCTTGACCAGCAAGATGCTGCCAATATACCAAGTGCTCTCGAAACTCCAAACAGTACAGTGTAGAAACTGTATTCTGTCATTCCATAATGTACCAAAATGGCTCCTGAATGTGCATCAACATTTGGCCATGGATTTTTCACTTTACCCAGTGCTCCTAAAATATCAGGAACAGTTCTAAACAGTTGCCAAACGATTTTCACATAGTCATCGTTTTCGATATATTCTTCGGCAAATATTCTTTGAGCAGTAAATCTTGGATCCGGCTGTCTCAATACTGCATGTCCATATCCAGGAATTACTTTTCCTGCATCCAATGTTTTCTGAATATATTTTTTGACTTGCGCATCAGTTGGTTGAGTGGTGCCCAATGATTCTGTCATTTCGAAAATCCACTTGATCACTTCCTGATTTGCCAATCCGTGCAATGGACCTGCCAATGAGCACATTCCCGCTGCAAAAGAAATGTACATATCACTCAAAGTAGAATTCACGAGGTGTGACGTGTGTGCAGATGCATTTCCACCTTCATGATCTGCGTGAATGGTCAGATACAATCTCATCAATGATTTGAAATCTGGAGTATTGTTACCCAACATCTGTGCAAAGTTACCTGCCCAGTCTAATGACTCATCTGCAGCAATGTGCACACCTTTGTGATATGTTCTTCTGTATATGTAAGCAGCAAGATGAGGTAGTCTTGCAATCAAGTTCATTGTATCTTCGTACGATGCATCCCAATATTCGGTTTTTGACATTCCTTCTGCATAGCGCTTTGCAAAAACACTGTCCACCTGCATGGAAGTAATGCCAATGATGAATTGGGTCATCGGATGTGTATCAGGAGAAAGTGATCTCAAGGCATTGTATGTATGCTCTGGAAGTTTGGCTCTTTTTTCCCATTCGTCAGAAAGCCAATCGACATCTTCTTTTGTAGGTACTTCATCAACGAGCATCAACCAAAACAATCCTTCTGGCAATGGTTCTTTGCAATCTTCTCTGTGTGGAAGAATTTCCTTGAGTTCAGGAATTGATTTTCCTCTGAAACGGATTCCTTCCTGAGCATCCAGCACGGATGTTTCCCAGATCATGCTTTTCACACCTCTCATTCCGCCATAAATTTGTGCGG
>JAHDDD010000011.1 GCA_020629535.1 Saprospiraceae bacterium | reverse complement strand
CCATCTGAAATGCATAAACTACATTTCCACTAGGAGAAACAAAACTATCTACAACAGTTTCAACATATTCAACTTCTATAACATCTTCTGAGTACACTGTATCAGCATCTGCCATCGTAAAATAGATATTTGCATCATCCATTGGTGTATCGTCGATCAATGCTAGTCTTCCTTCTATGGTTGGAACTGGAGGCTCAAAAGGTTCACAGTCAGGAATGTTAGGCAGGTTGTTTTGCACATCTATTTCAACAACACAATATGATGCATTGCCATAAGGGTCTGTGACATACATTCTTAATTCATTTTTCCCTACCTCATCGCAAGTAAAAGTTCTTGAGTTATCATTGACATCTGGTGAGAATGAAAATTTCAGTGGACCATAACCACAAGGGTGATAACTGTCTTTATCAAAATCTGAAGCCCAAATTTGGACCATACCATCGTCAGGAGTACCATCATTATTTTCATCCATTGGCATCAATGCTACTGCAATACTTGCATAACAATAAGCTACCGGACTTTTCGAATCTTTAACTTCAATGTTTACATAACAATTCGTATTCGTACCACATCCATATTGTATCGTAAATCTAACAGTGTGATTTCCAATCGGATATTTACCACTTGCATCTGGTCCATTTTCAAATGCATAAGGAGAATTATTGACGACAGTAAATGAACCTCCACATTGTGAGTTATCTGCTGTAACTGGTGGGACCAAAACTGTGGCGTCCTGACAATTGTTGGATTCAACTTTTATATCTGAAGGACAGTAAAGTGTTGGAGCCACATCATTGCTCACTTTAATAATCTGGTAGTGTGTCCAGATACCTCCGCTGTTCCAAACATTTGGATCATAGGTACACCAATCGATCAATGTCCATTGGCGACGAATCTTTTTACAGTCTCCTCCGAAGTAAAAAACATCATCTTCGTAGTTAAATCCGATGTTGCTACACTCGAGGTAATCATAATGTGGTTTATCATAGCCATAAGGAAGATTATTTGGACTATAATCAGTATGACATCCTTCCAATTCAATATCCCATGGCCATGTGATATTATTTTCGGTAAAGGCACCACCCTCAACATGAATATATTGAATACAAGTGTGGACATTCCATTGATAGTCTTCAACAGTCCACTTCCGCTTGATATAACCAGTATTACAACTGTTTAAATGCCATGTGGTCCATGGGGAGCCTGCAGAGTGGGTTCCAGTGTAATCAATGTAATAAGCATTGCCATAAATGGACAAATTCCACAGTTCTTCATCACAATCTACCCACACATCATCAGGGCACACAAGCGTGAAAACAGACTCTGCTTTTACACATATCAATCCCATTACAATAAACATTGAAACAAGGAGAGTTCTCATAATTGCTTAGATTTAATGCTCTAAAATACAAGACCATACATATTATTGCAAATAATAATGTGTAATTTGGTAAATCCAAGGATGGGACTTTGCTGGTTCTTATATTTTGTCACGTTCAACAATAGATTTCTTAAAATAACCTTAATCTCTTATCTAATCTATTGGACGATTGAATTGCACTGTAAATATATAAATTATTGATCACGAAGATGAAAATTGATTTATGGAATGATTGCTGTACATACATTCTTTACAACTGTAATTAGTTAAATATGAGGTTCAACATGCAGAATATATGCGTCATCTTGGGTTTTATACTAATAAATATTGGAAAATTGGATGCTCAACAAGATTCTATCGAATGGGCTCAAGATTTTTCATTTTATCATGAAAACGGTGAAACACAATCACTTTCACAATACGAGGGCGATGTTGTTTTCATTAGTTTTTGGGCCACTTGGTGTAAACCTTGTCTTGTAAACTTCCAAGAATACGAAGACTTACGTCGTGAACTTCAACAAAAAGGTGTCATTTTATTAAATGTGTCTCTTGACAATGTAAAGTCAAATTGGGAAAATGCATTGATGAGTTATGGCTTCCTTATTGGTGAAAATGTACATGTCAGCGATATTCGTGAATTGATGGACTTGTATGATTTAACATTTATACCTGCATATAGGATCGTAAATAAAAAAGGAGAATTCGTGTACTTATCAGACCAAGCTGATAGAAATGTTGTTGCAGAATTTGAAGCTTGGCTGAAATAGTCAATTTCTTTTCATTTAAGAATTAAAATATTCACCGACCTTCAGGAATTGATATTTTTGTATAGAATTCAAAGCTATGCCCAATTCTTCAAAAAGAGGAGAACTTCTTCAACAATCACCAATTAGAAATTTGGTGCCTTATTCAAGGGCTGCTGAACAAAAGGGCACTCATATTTTTCATCTAAATATTGGGCAGCCAGACATTCCTACTCCTGAATATGCTTTAGAGCAAATCAAAAAGGATAAGTCGAAAATTATAAAATATGGCCCCTCTGAAGGATTACCAACTTTGAGGGATAAAGTAGCGGAATATTATGGTGGATTTGAAGCACAGCTGGATAGAGAAGATGTTTTTATAACTACCGGTGCTTCTGAAGCTATTCTGTTTGCATTACTGGCCACATGTGATGAAGGGGACGAAATTCTTGTTCCTGAACCATTCTACGCTAATTACCTTGGGTTTTCAAGTCTTGCATCTGTAAAGATCAAAGCCATTAGCACTTACTTGGAAACAGAGTTCGCTTTGCCTTCGAATGAAGACTTTGAGAGTAAGATTTCAGATAAAACAAAAGCCATACTACTTTGTAATCCTGGTAATCCTACCGGTCAGTTGTATTCGAAGGAAGATTTGGAAGCATTGTTAAAATTGGTTCACAAGAAGGGATTGTTCCTCATCGTTGATGAGGTATATCGAGAATTTTGTTATGACTCAAAATTTACTTCTGCATTGGCTTTTCCTGAAGCAGCTGAAAATGTCATTATCATTGATTCTATATCAAAAGTATTTAGTGCATGCGGTGCCAGAATTGGATATTTAATCTCCAAGAACAAACACATACAAGACACCGTTATAAAATATGCTCAGCTTAGATTATGTCCTCCATATTTGGGACAAAAGATAGCTGAAGCAAGTTATCATGTCTGCAGACCTTACATCCAAAAAGCAAAAGAAGAATACCAGAGAAGAAGAGAAGTACTTTATGAAGGCTTATCTCAAATTGAGAATTTGAATTTCTACAAACCAAAAGCCGCATTTTATAACATAGTTGAGTTGCCTCTTAAGAACAGTCACGAGTTCTGCAAATGGCTATTGAAAGACTTTGTTTACGAAGGATCAACCGTTATGTTGGCTCCTGCCAATGGCTTTTATTTCAATACAGAATTAGGGGCTTCACAGGTACGTATCGCTTATGTACTCAATGCCAATGATCTCAAAAAATCACTAACCTGTTTATCTCTTGGACTGGAAAAGTATCTGGATTTATATCCAGCAGAGAGGAAGGAACAAATAAGTTCATTGACGGTTTAATTTAATATGAATTTTGAGAATCTTTCCGCACTCATGAGGTCACGTAGGGCTGTATTTCCTGTTTCATTTACTGGAGAAAAAGTTGCAGATGAAGTTGTCACCTCGATGCTTGAAAACGCAAATTGGGCACCAAGCCACAAAAAGACTGAACCCTGGAGATTTATCATTTTCAAAGACCAATCTTTGGAAAAACTTGGAGATTACCTGGTGAACTATTATAAAGAAAATACCCCTGTCGAGAAGCAATCAGATTTAAAGATTAAAAAGACCCAAAATAAGACTGTTAAAAGTAGTCACGCAATCGCGATTTGCATGCAACGAGATCCAAAGGAAAGTGTTCCTGAATGGGAAGAAATTGCAGCTGTGGCTTGTGCTGTTCAAAATCTTTGGCTTAGTGCATCAGCGAACGGCTTGGGTGGATATTGGAGCAGCCCATCGTCAATGATCAATGCAGATGAGTTTCTCAATTTAAAAGAAGGTGAAAGATGCCTTGGTATATTTTACTTAGGCGTTCCTATAGAACAGCTGCCAACAACATCAACAAGGACTCCCTTGGAAGAAAAGATCAGATGGTTTTGATTAACCATTCGTTGCCTTTAATAATTTCAACTGAATAGATTGGATACCCTCAAGTTGGGGGTCACGAGAATATTGTGAAATAAAAAACTCGTGTTTGCCAGCGCTCTCGAATTTGAAATTCTCTTGCAGAAAAAACTGAAGACTGCAATTTGATCCACTACATTGACTTTGCCAATGTCCTTTTTTATTCGACAGTTCAAGTGAGATCGGTTCTTCTACCTCTTTACCATTCGGGAATACTGTTTTAATCTGCAAATACACGTTCTGAAAAGCAAAATTCTCATCATGATCCACCTGTATAAGTAAATCAAATTTGTTTTCTGTGTCAGATATGTCTGCCGTCAAATGAAGAACATTATCGTACGACCAACTATTGTCGATTTGTAAGCTTTCTTCGACGATGACTTCAGGACCGCAGGATATCAAAAAAAGAAGCAGCATGAATGGGACTAATCGCATCAGGCAAAGTAATCTTTCATTCGTTCAAAAAATCCTTTTTCTCCACTATTCACTTGAGGTTTGAAGTTTTCCATTTCTCTCATTCTTTCAAGCATTTCTTTTTCTTCGCTTGATAGATTTTTCGGAGTCCAAATATTCACATTGATCAATTGATCTCCAATGCCATAGGTGTGTACTGACGGCAATCCTTTCTCTTTTAATCTGAAAATTTTGCCTGCAGGTGTTCCTGGTGGTACTTTAATTTTTACTGCACCATTGAGTGTTGGTACTTCGACTTTGGTACCAAGGGCAGCATCTGCGAAATTCAGAAATAGATCAAAGATCACGTTCTGGCCATCGCGGGTAAAACTTTCATGTTCCTTTTCTTCTATTACAATCAATAGATCTCCTGCGGGTCCACCTTGCCGGCCTGCATTACCACTACCTCTTTTTGATAATTGCATCCCCGCTTCTACGCCAGCTGGAATTTCGATTTCGATTTCTGTATCTGAAGCTTGTCGTCCTTCTCCTTTGCAAGATTTACAGCTTGCTGTGATCATTTTTCCAGATCCTGAACAGGCAGGACAAACAGATGTCGTTTGCATCTGACCAAGAAAGGTACTTTTTATTTCTCTGACATATCCACCCCCGTTACATGTGCCACATTGTTTTACTGAGGTTGTATCTTTTGCTCCTGAACCGTTACAAGAAGTGCAGGTACTTTTCTTTTTTACTTTTACTTTTTTGGTTACACCATTTTGGATATCTTCTAAAGTCAAAGGCATCTTGATTCGGATATTTGAACCCTTTTGTCCTCTTGATCTTGATCTTGTGGTGCGTCCACCGAAAAAAGATTCGAAAGGACTTCCGGCGTCACCGAAAATATCGCCAAATTGGGAGAATATGTCTTCCATATTCATATTAAAGCCACCACCTGCATTTCCACCAACACCGGCATGACCAAATCGATCATATCTTGCCCGCTTATCATCATCGCTCAGGATTTCATAAGCTTCAGCAGCTTCCTTAAACTTTTCTTCAGCCTCTTTATCTCCCGGGTTTTTATCCGGATGATATTTCATGGCTACTTTTCGATAAGCCTTTTTTATTGCGCTTTTTTCAGCACCTTTTTCGACGCCTAATATTTCGTAAAAATCTCTCTTTGCCATTTCAATTATTTACCGACTACGACTTTCGCATGTCGAATGATCTTATCATTTAGATAATAACCTTTGCTGACAGTATCGATAACTGATCCTTTTTCCTCTTCACTTGGAGCAGGAATTTCCGTGATCGCCTCAAATAACTCCGGATCAAATATTTCTCCTGTACTCGTCATAGGACTGAGTCCTTTGCTCTCTAGTACTGAATACAGTTTATTGTATACCAATAATACACCGTCACTGAATTGTTCAGTGGAGCTATCGTCTTCTGCGCTTTGCTTTGCTCTATCGAAATCATCAAGAACAGGCAGAATACTTTTCACTGTATCTTCAGCTGCATTTTTCATCAATTCGATTTTCTCCTTGACGGTCCTTTTTTTAAAGTTTTCAAACTCAGCTACCAGTCTTAGATATTTATCATTTTGGGTTTCCAATTCGGCCTCTAGTGTACTTACTTTTTCTTCAAGTTCTGTCACTTCTTTCGAGGACGAAGATTTTTTCTTCGATGCAGTTTTTTCTGCTTTTTTAGCCATTTCCTTTAACTTATTAATCATACATATAGGACTCAACAATTCTTGAGCCATGCCGCATTATAAGACATTTTGGCACTAAATTTTCCAATATGTCACTTCAATTCGGCAGAAAGTCGGTTTTTCAATGATTGATAATCCTCATTGACGCTCAAAATATGACCATCAGGTGCGATTAAATATTTGGTAGGAATTTCTCGAACACCAAATTCCTTGGCGATCGGAGACTTAAATCGATCAAGTAAAATGATGTGGTGAGGCCAAACCAATTTGTCAGCTTTAATGGCTCGAAGGCTTCTTTTTTTATCCGTTTCAATGGCGACTGAAACGATCTTGAAACCATCTGCAGACTTGAATTTTTTATCTCCAAATTCACCGTGAAGTTTCACAAGGTTTTTGTTGTCTACTCTACAAGGCCCACACCAAGATCCCCAAAAGTCGAGCAAAACATATTGACCTCTAAGATCACTCAATTCAAAAGCCTCACCATTCTCCAACGTGGCACTGAAGCTTGGAATTTTTTCACCATCTCCAAACTTAGGCATTTGGTAGACCTTATAGCCAATGTATCCAACTACCATCAATGCGACAAGTATGATTGTTGATCTTGCAATTTTCATCACTTAGGAATTTTACCTTATTAGAAACTCAGAAGAAGACACTAAAGTTTTTAGGTTTTTGCACCAAAGCTTAAATCACCCGCATCTCCCAGACCTGGTACTATATATGATTTCTCATTTAAGATTGGGTCGATGGCACCACACCACAGGTGCGCCTCTGGAAATGAATTTTTAATATTGTCTACACCTGCTTGGGCGGCAATAACACAGGCAATGTGAAGCGAAGATGGCGTACCATAAGATTTTAAACCCTCCAAGGCAAGTAGTAACGAACTGCCTGTTGCAAGCATTGGATCTGCTACAATCAGAGTACGACCTTCTAAATTTGGAATGGCCATATATCCCATTTCAATGGATATACTTTCTCCCTCTTCTTTTCGGAATGAACCTATAAAGCCTCTGTCGGCATGATCAAAGTAAAACCCAAAACCATCAAGAAATGGTAAACCTGCTCGAAGTAAAGTCAAAAGTATTGGCTGTCTTTTAAGAGCTAGTGCTGAAGATTCTGCTAATGGAGTTTGAATTTTTGTTGTATCGTATTCTAAATGATGTGATAATTCATAAGCAATCAAACTTCCAATTCTTTTTAAATTGTAGCGGAATCTTTCTCTGTCATTTTGAACATTTACATTTCTCAGTTCCGACAGAATCGGACCTGCGATCGTGTTCTTTTTTACCAATTCAAAAACGCTATCCATGTTATGCAAGGTAAATATAATTCAATGCAAAATGGGCTTTTCTAATTGAATTAATATATTGACAAAAGAATCAATCAAAATTTAGAAATCTCTAATGGTTTGATCACATACATCTCCGTTGACTGTTTCAAGAAAGTGTTATGATAGAGTTTTATAAGTGCTGTTCTTTTATTGAAGATAATTCTCAGAAGCCTGCTATGGCTTTAACTTTAATTTCAAAGGCAATATTAGAATCTAAATCCTATTGAAACTTGGAAGCCAACTTTCCGGTCATCATCTTCTCTGAAAATAAAAGACTCATCATCGTTGATGTCCTCACGTGCATAATCGTATTGGGTTTTTGTTGTGTCAAACAATCCATAATCAATACGACCTTGTACATATAATCCGGGATTTATAAAATACGATAATCCGCCGGTCAAACTTATGTCAAATGTTCTGAATGCTTTTTCTGCATCAGGAAAATAATAAAATGCTCCGACTGACTTAGGTAACACCCGATCTCCTGGTAACAATATTTCTCCGCCTCTGCTATTAAAGCCCCCCGGAGTGTCATTGTTGTAGTCATACGCCAAGGTTTGAATGTATCTAATTGTGCCTGTTTCGTCTGTAAAATCAAAATTTCCTTGTGCAGTCGGACCAACCATAAATTCAAAATTAGCTCCTACAAAAACCTCTATCTTTGAAATAGGATTTATGACTGCCGTTAATGGGACCGTAAATGTGTTGAATGTGTATCCTAATGTGGTTGAACCTGTGCCATACACCACTTCTCGATCACCTCCGTTACCAAGTATCGCATACGTAGTACCGTTATGTTCTTCCAATGAACTTTTCTGGATGTATAAAAGCTCCGCTCGCAATCCAAAAATATCATTAAAGTAATATGTGCCGTTTATACCAAAATGAAAACCTGATTCCAGAGAAGACTCTTCAAATTGTTCAAGATCTCCATTCAATTTAAAATAATTGAGTCCTGCTCTCACACCAATTTTATAATTTTGTGAAAAGACTACAGAGCTTGTAAAAAGTATACTAAGGAAAAATATTAATTTCTTCATCTTTGATTATTTACTACAATGTCTAACGCAGTTTCATCTATAAGATGCCAAAAATACAATCCTAATTGACATTCATCTATATGAAGCAGGAAAACTATTGACTATAATAAAGACAGGTTCAAAAAGGAAAATGGTTGCAAAGACAGGTGTTAAATTGTATTAAAGTAATGATTGAGCGAATATGGCTAAGAGAAACAAGTTGATGAAGTTTGCTGAGATGAGATCATTTCAGAATGTATTTCAGAATTTTGATCCGAAAGTACCCATCCTCATTACAGCAAATGATAAAGAAATTGACCTGAAGGGACAATGGTGTAAACTCCACTTTGACAACGATCATCCTTTGGTCTTAGAATTGGCCTGTGGTCGTGGAGAATATAGTCTAGGACTTGCCAGAATTTATCCCGACAAAAATTTTTTGGGCGTAGATATCAAAGGTGCACGAATTTGGAAAGGAGCGAATATTGCATTGAATGAAGAAATAAAAAATGTCGCCTTTCTGAGAACCCGAATTGAAATTTTAAACAAATTCATTGATGAAAAAGAAGTTGATGAAATTTGGATAACCTTTCCTGATCCTTTTGTTGCCAAAGAAAATCGAAGGCTTACTTCTCCAAGATTTCTTGACATGTACAAAACCTTATTGAAAGATGATGGTGTTGTGCATTTAAAAACAGACGCCATAAGTCTGTATGAATATAGTTTGGAGGTCTTGGGAAAGAGAGAAGATATCAAAATTGAAGTTTCTGATCCAGACATTTACAGCCATGAAGTAAGTGATGAATTGGTTATCAAAACATATTACGAACGCATGCATTTAGATAAAGGTAAAAAGATCACATACCTACGTTTTAAATATCTATAATTATATCTTTGCCGCCTAAAATTACTACAGATGGAAATGTTGACAGTAGGTACAGTTGCCTTTGATGATATTACAACTCCTTTCGGAAGAGCAGAAAAAGTGATTGGTGGCGCTGGTTTATACAGTGCAATTGCTGCTTCCTATTTTACCGGTCCTGTAAATTTGGTTTCGATTATTGGAGGAGATTGGCCTAAAGATGAACTGGCAGCACTCCAACAAAGAGGTATTGATATTGATGGAATCGAAATAAAAGATGATAAGAAGTCTTTCTTTTGGGCAGGTAAGTACCACGATAATATGAATGGTCGTGACACGCTTGCTACAGAATTAAATGTACTTGCAGAATTCGATCCCGTTTTACCTGATCATTTTAAGGATAGCAAATATATTTTGCTAGGAAACCTTACACCGGAAGTACAATCTAAAGTGTTGGACCAAATCGATCCAGGTACTGAATTGATTGTTCTAGATACAATGAATTTTTGGATGGATGTTGCACTTGATCAACTCAAAGAAGTGATCAAAAGAGTCGATCTAATCACAATCAATGATGAAGAAGCAAGACAACTTTCTGGTGAGTATTCTTTGGTCAAAGCTGCTGAAGTCATCTTAAAAATGGGACCAAAATATCTGATCATTAAAAAGGGGGAACATGGAGCATTATTATTTCATGGTTCTGAAATGTTCTTCGCACCTGCCCTACCGTTAGCCGAAGTAAAAGATCCAACCGGTGCCGGTGACTCTTTTGCTGGAGCATTTCTGGGTTATATAGCTAATTCAGGTGACACATCTTTTGAGAATATGAAAAGAGGTATCATATACGGCTCAGCGTTAGCTTCTTTTTGCGTAGAAGATTTTAGTATCAATCGTGTGAAAGGATTGAGTGAGATGGAGATCAATGAAAGGCTCAAAACCTTCCAGTCTCTATCGCAATTTGATCTAAAGCTAGGTTAATGCACAACCAACTTTTGGACTAGAGTTTGATCTTCCAATTGGATTTGAATAAAATAAACCCCTTGATGTAAGGATGTTATTTGCAGGTCATTTCGATGTTCTTGTAATTGTTTTTTAAACACAAGCCTTCCTGCAGGGTCAATGATTTCCAAACTTTGACTTTTTCCAGAATCATTGATGATAATCAGTTGATCAGAGGCAGGATTTGGATAGATGATCCATGAATCTTCAACTTCATCGACTGAAGTAGTCGGTGCTACATATTCAAATGAAACCAATTCAGAAATATCTCCACAGTTTGACGAAAGCCATGCTTCTAAAAAGTATTGTCCATCTGACAATTCAAGTTGATCCAACTCATCCAAATCAGAAAAGTTACCTTCCCAAACGATGTTATTAAAGTTTTCATCTGAAGCAACAATAAGATTAAGATCATTGGTGCTTCCTTGGATATCCAATAGTTGCCAGCCATTTAAAATTCCGCCGTTTTCTGGGTTGATAATTTCTATCGAAGGTGTTTCCAGAATAGTCAATGTTATCAATCTTGAAGCTTCTTCCGATGGCGTACTGAGATTCAAAAAGAATTCATAGTTGCCCGGTGGATAATTTAAGGAAGATGTAGTTAATACGATCTCTTCATTTCCATTTACTTGAATATTATCATCGAGGATGTTACTTCCTTGATCGTCCGTTAAAGTTATTGTACCATTTTGATTTAATGTATTATAGAATACAGGTAGCGATAATTGAGAACCTTGACAAACTTCAAAATCCTTTTCAAATGGAAATACTGCTGTACCTACAGTTGTTGAAAAACAAATTTCCATACTCCATTCATTAAATTGGCCTCCATCTAAGGTTGCATTATCTTGGACATTTAATGTCCAAGGACCTTGGGCATTGATACCATTGAGCACTCGCAATGGAGTATCTGGCTTATACACATCTCCGTTGGTTGGTGGACATGGAATATTATCTAGTTGAGAATCATCATCAAAACCCATAAGAATATTGTCTTCATCATCACAAATTTCTACCAAAAGATTAACAAAAGTTTCATTCTCCGGATTCAGTAGCAGCACTGTTAAATCATTGATATAAGTATGATCAATATTCAATCTTTGGATATTTATATCTTCGACAACGAGCTCATCTTCAATAATTATATTTGAATTAATCGATTGATTACCAGATTCAGAAATATCTATTGGTAAGTCATTGGAAGTAAATGTTTGGCAATATCTCAGGGCAGTACTAAAACTAAATATTTCTGAAAATTCACTCATTCCGCATGAGTTTTCCCCTCGGATCCGCCAGTAGTACAAACTATTTTGATCTAAATCCGAAACGGTAATTTTTGGCTCCTCTGATGTTCCTTCAAAAAGGATATTTGAAAAATCTTCCTCTTGACTTAATTGTACATGATAGTTGAAAGATGTGTTTTCTGACCATATTAATTCAGTAATGAGGGGAACATTCATTATTCCATTTTCCGGTGATATCAAAGACGTCGTGCCAGGAGTACTTGTACTTATGGTAATGTTGATTGTCTGATTTACAAAGTTTGTTCCGTCATCACCCAAAATGATGATTTCATATGTCCCATCATTCAATGAAGTAAGATTTTCAAAAGTAATACTGGTTGTTCCTCCAGGTGATATGACTTCTTCAGATATGCTTGCTTGGAGGCCATTAGGGATGGCATCGATTGAAAGATTTACATCAGCAAAAAAACCATCTGATGCATTTACCTGCACATTAAATGAGTTTGTTGTTTCTGTACAAAACTCAAAGGTGGATTGATTCACTATCAAATTGATGCCGGCATTGATTCCTGATACGGAAGTCGCGCCCGTATCATCTGGATCCAACCATGGTTTTAAACTATTTGCATCTGTTCCGCCTCCTAACCAAGATCTGGCAAGCCATCCATAAAAATCCGACTCATCATTTCCACAGGCTGCTAAACCACCTGTTAATTGACCAATTATTCTACCCTCAGGATCGAAAAGTGGTGAGCCTGAAGATCCTCCTTCTGTTGTACCTAAATCCCAATCATTGACAAAGACATGTGTTGTATCACCGAATGAAACATCTGGGGTTAACTGATTATTTTCGAAACTAATTCTTTTTTCTTCTACGCCTGGATGATGGATACAAACGGCTGATGGATGAAATATTTTTTCCCGATTCCATCCAGAAAAATAAGCTTGAAAATCTGGATCAATAGGATCATCAAATTCTATCAAACACATGTCTGTCGTACCATATCGAGATCTCAAGGTTGAACCTGACATAAATTGATTAAGTTGTCCATCTCCATTTTGACCACTTGCACTAGAATTTGGCTGGCGACAAGTGCTGTTTTCATAATTAAAATATGCTACCACGGATGCATCGTTAGACATATTAATTCCACAATGTTGGGCTGTTAAAAAGTATGGAGTTTGATCATTGTTTGTATTGTTGATCAATGCTCCCGAACATGTTGCGACTCCATTGATATGAAAGGCCGCCACTGATCTGATTTCATCTCTCCATTGTTCAATTTGAGGATAACCGTCAGCCGCTCCACAAGAGACATCTACATTGCATGAGCCAGATATACTTTTGAAGATATCTGCAAAGTCATGATTGATATAAGTCAGTTCTAGTTTCACTTCTTCGGCACTCGCGCCATTCAATTGTAATTCTATTACAATGGTTTCTCCTCGAATTATTGGTGTCCACAATTGGAGGTGATCATCATTGTCTGATTTTGTGAATGGACCTTTGATATCTGTCTTGTCAATGTTATAAATAAACAAAGAAGCCTCTTCAGGTAATTGATATTGAGTGAATCCTAAATTCAATGAGTAAGCATTTTTAGAATAGAGGTAAAGTCGCCAGACTTCGTTGTCATCGATACTGGTTTCCCAGACTCCAGAGTTTTGCAAATTATAAGACACTTCGATGGGAACTGCAAAATGGTTTGGTCGTTTCGCTTGCCTTTTGTCCATCTCATTCTGCCATAATTTTTCATTGTCTTGAAGAGGCAAGATCATTGCATCTTCCATTGTCAATGGAGAAAGGTTTTTCTCCAATGATTGGGCTTGGACAAACAATCCAAAAAACAGAATAGTAACACAGATGGATAGCTTACTCATGTATTGTTGTTTTTCTTGTTAAAATTTAATTTTTGTAACATAATTTCCAAAGCCTAGTTGTCATTTTTCATAAGTATCAAATCTTAGTTGTCTATAATGACTTAATTTTGAATTTTCCACTCCCTTTTACCCTTTAGAATTTTACTATATCCAAAAACACGACCCGATATGTTAAAGTACATATTAGCTTTTTCTTTGTCCCTGGTTTTATGCGGTTCAATCAATTCGCAAAACTTTAGTTGGAACGATATAAGCGAAAAAGAAAATCAAGTATTTAAATCTAAGATCGAGAGTAAAAAGGTATTTCCGAAACAATACAGGCTTGTCAATTTCGATAAAGATAAAAATAAAGGCTTTTTTAATGATCTTGATTCTAAAGAAGCAAACCAAATTGAAATTTCTCTGCCATTACCAAATGGAGGAGAGATGGTTTTTGTAGTCAGTAAGCATCAGGTAATGCATCCTGATCTTGCTAAAAAGTTTCCTGGCATTGCATCTTATAAAGGCTACGCAAAAGAAGACGAGTCTGTGCAAATGGTTTTTGACCGTTCTCACAAAGGATTCAATTTTCAAATTCTGCATCCTGCATTGGGTACTATAAGAATTGTGCCTATGAAAGATAATCCTGAGGCAAATATGGTTTACTTCAAACGTGATTTATACATGACTGAAGATGCTCCAACGTTTACTTGTGAGACACATGGAGAAGTTCACCAAGTTGATTCTGATGCAGATGATTTCAAATCATTGATGCAAGGTGATCACCAATTAAGAACATACAGGATTGCTGTTGCATGTACGGGAGAATACGCCCAGTATCACGGTGGAACTGTCAATGATGCGATGGCTGCAATCAATTCAACAATTACAAGAGTTAATCAAGTTTATGAACGCGACTTGTCCATAAAATTTACCATTATAGCAAACAACGACGATATTGTTTATACCAACCCTAGCACTGACCCATTTACAGAGGGCAATGCTTCCACAATGATCAATCAGAACCAAACAAATACCGATGCCGTTATTGGCAGTTCTAATTATGACATTGGTCATTTGTTTGGTACTTCTGGTGCAGGTCTTGCTTACCTGAATGTTGTTTGTGGATCAATTAAGGCCAGAGCTGTGTCTGCTATCGCTACACCTACAGGAGATGCCTATGATGTTGATTTTGTGGCACATGAAATTGGTCATCAATTTGGCGCTCACCATACATTTTATAATTCATGTAGTGGCAATAAAGATTCAAATTATTCAATGGAACCAGGAAGTGGTTCTACGATCATGGCTTATGCAGGAATCTGTGCCCCAAATATTCAAAATAGAGCAGATGACTATTTTCACAGTATATCGATACAAGAGATAAAGACTTTTTCAGGTAATGGAGGAAATTCATGTGCTGTCAAAAGTGATCTTGGGAATGATCTTCCTACGGTTTCTGCAGGTTCAAACTATACCATTCCAAAATCGACTCCATTTATTCTTGAAGCCACCGGTTCAGATCCAAATGGAGATCCTATCACATATTGTTGGGAACAAATGGACCCTGGCGGCAGTGACCCTATGCCTCCACTAAGTACAAACACCAATGGTCCGTTGTTCAGATCATTGCATCCTACAACTGACAATAAAAGATATTTCCCAAAGCTATCAGATGTTGTCATTGGTTACGATGCAACATGGGAGGAGCTTCCAAGCGTAGCCAGAACCATGAATTTTAGAGTAACCTTAAGAGACAACAAAGTAGGAAATGGATTGACTGATGAAGATGATATGTCAGTGACTGTATCAAGTACAGCCGGACCGTTTTTAGTACAAAGTCCAAATACAGGTGTAACACTGAGTTCAGGCCAAAATTATACGATCAGTTGGGCTGTTGCAGGAACAAATACAAGCCCCGTTAATTGCTCAAATGTTGATATAGAATTATCGGTTGATGGAGGTTATAATTATGAATATGTTCTTGCTTCTAATGTTACAAACGATGGAAGTCATTTGGTTACGATGCCAAATCTAACGACACCATTGGCAAGAATTCGTGTCAAATGCTCAAATAATATTTTTTACGATATTTCTGATGCAAATTTTGGTATCGGTACTTCTCCATTTCCTTCATATTGTAATGTAGGGTTTCAAAATGCATCTTGCTCAACACAAGATTTTATTGATGATGTCATTTTTGGAGATATAAACAATGTTGGTTCAGGTTGCGCTCTTCATGGTGCCAATTACAGCAACTTTTCTCACATGAGTACTGATGTTGTACAAGGAAATACGTATCCGATAACTGTGAAACCTTGTCCTTCTTATCCGGAGTACTTTGCAGCATATATTGATTGGAATGTAGATGGAGACTTTGCTGATGCGGGAGAATACTATAATATAGGACTGGTTGCTGCTGGAACTTCATTCACTAGTAACATTACTGTACCAAATGGTACAACCAATGGTATCAAAAAAATGCGTGTTGTGTGTAGATGGAATAACAACCCATTGACTCAATCAGATGCTTGCGCTACTGGTATCGATTATGGCGAGTTTGAAGAGTATTTTGTGAATGTGGTGACTCCTTGTACGCAGAACCTAACCATAGGTACCACATACTCATCAGGAACACACCACATTAAAGTGAGCAATATAATTTCTGCTAGCAATACTGTGATGGGAACCGCCAATGTAAAGTATACCGCAGGAAATCAAGTAGCTTTAAATACAGGATTTGAAGCAGCGCTAGGCTCTACATTTGAAGCTGAAATTGGTCCATGTAATTAATTAAGGCAGACATTTACATCACTTTTAAAGTGAATGGGTGAACTTCCATTTTTTACTGTTAACTTTATGACAAATAGTTTAACAGTTGAAAATGAGATACTTATTACTGATTATTGCTTTCATTTCAGGCAATGTCCTTAGCGCACAATTAAGATGTGGACATGATATCGTTTCACATCAATTGGAAGAAAAATATCCGGGTGTTACTGAACTTATTGATCAGGTTTACAAGGATGCAAAGAATCATGTACACAATAAAGCAGAGGTATATAGAATACCTGTGGTTTTTCATGTGGTCTACAACTCTGAAGACCAAAACCTTTCTGATGATCTTGTAAGAGAACAAATTCAAATTCTCAATGAAGATTTCAGAAGAATGAATGCTGATGCCGAACGAACTAGAGATGAATTCCTCGATGTGGCCGCTGATGCGGAAATTGAATTCTTTCTTGCAGGTGAAGATCCAGATGGAAATCCTACTTCTGGTATAACACACACAGTTACCGACAAAACAACTTTCGTTGAATTAGATCTCGCAGCATTAATTCTTGCCATTGCAGAATGCGGAGTGGACCTCAATGATCCAGATTCCATTAATGATAACTTGGAATGTCTACTTGAGGCCATGGGTGATCTTGATTTAGATGCTGTCAAAAGAACTTCAACGGGAGGCATCGATCCATGGCCAACAGATAAATATTTAAACATTTGGTCATGCAATATGGCACTTGATCTCATGGAAAGTGCTCCTTTCCTTTTGGGATTTGCGTACCCACCTATGGGTGCACCAAATTGGCCTGAAGGAACTATACCACCGAATGCAGAAGAAGTCGATGGAGTTGTCGTACACTATCAAACCGTCGGAAGAACCAACCCGTCAGTGGGTGCTTTGGCAGGTCTGGCAGATCAAGGCAGAACATGCGTACATGAGGTAGGACATTATCTTGGACTACGACACATATGGGGAGACGGTGATTGTTCAGTTGATGATGGATTAGAAGATACTCCTCCTGCAGGAACTAATTCACAACCACAATATGATATCCCTCCATGCAGCGATTTGTTTATGAAAGACTCTTGTATGGATGATTTTCTACCTGACATGATTGAAAATTACATGGACTACTCTATTGAGTCTTGCCAAAATGCATTTACTGCACAACAAGTTGGAATTATGAGAGCTATGTTGGAAGGACCAAGAGCTAGTTTGTTGGGCAATACCATAAGTTCAGCTGCAGATATTATCAATGTTTCATTTCAGGTGGTTCCAAATCCTGCTTCAGATTTCTTTAGTATTGAAGGTGATCAAGAAATAGAGCAAGTTCAAATTTTTGATCAAACCGGTAGATTGATCAAAAATGTCCGAACTGACTTCATGCGAATTTCTACTCAGAACCTGAGTCAAGGTTCATATATCCTTCAAATCCAAACTGAAAATGGGTTTGGAATTGAAAAACTGATTATCATAAAGTAAAAAAGAAGACAAAAAGTCAGATCATTTTGATTTTATTTGACTTTTTGTCGGTTTTTTATTGTTGTTTCTGTCTCCTTTTCAGGTAATCTTCATTTGGAATGAGGATTGATCATTCATGTTCAGTTTTAATCAAAAAAATTGAACACTATGTTATACCATTTCTTATCAAGTCCAGGAAGTTGTTCTGCACCTGCAAGAAGAAGCTCATCTCATCAAAAAAGAGGACTAAGGACTTTCTCCAACGTCATCGAAAATGAAGATGGTTTTGAACTTGAACTTACTGTCCCTGGTTTTTCCAAAGAGCAAATTGAAATCAAAGTTGAAGATCATTCATTGATCATCGAAGGAAAGAAAGAGGATGTAGAAGAGAAATCTTATCTACGAAAAGGATTCTTTCCAAACCATTTCAAGCGAGTCTTTAAAATTCCTCACAGCATTGACACAGATAACATTGCTGCAAAAGTAGAATTTGGAATTCTTCATATCGCCCTGCCTAAGGCAGAAGATTTTAAAGCAAGATCTATCAATATTAAATAACCCAAAATTTTGAAAATTATGAATAACAGAAATACGGCCTTGAGCCCATTCAATCAACTTCTAGATGGTTTCTTCAATTCTACCATTGGAGACTTTATCGGCAGCGATGCTGTATTCATTCATCCAAGAGTCAATATCGTTGAAAATGCGAATGATTTTAGTATTCAGGTAGCTGCACCTGGTTTGCAGAAATCTGATTTTAATATCAACCTTGAAGGCAGAAATCTTACCATTTCGGCAAGTCAGGAATCATCAGTTGAAGAAAGCAATGAAAAAGGAAAATTCACAAGAAGAGAATACAACTATGGTTCTTTTACTCGAAATTTTACTTTACCATTGAATGTTGAAAGACAGAATATTGATGCGGAATATAAAGATGGAATTCTTTCCATCGTGATTCCTAAAAAGGAAGAAGCGAAGGAAAGTAACAAAACCATTGAGATTAAGTAGAGTTAATAAAAAAGGAAGTTCAGTTGAACTTCCTTTTTTATTTTATCTGTCGTAATGATAGGCGTATGCGCCATGCATCCTTCTAGGAATATTATACTCCGGTTTGCTCACAGTGGTACTTTGAATGGAGTTATAAATCAAAGTAACTATTTCTTGAAGTGCCTTCATTGAATCTCTTACTACCAATTTGCTTTTCAATTCTTCTTCTTCTCTCTGCAACTTTAGCAATCTTTCTTTTCTTCTTTCTTCTCTCGCGGTAAGTAATGAATTGTAAGATTCTTTATCATAATTTCTATAGTAGCTCTCCAATAAATACGAAGGTATTCTCAAAGTATATTGCCCAGATCCTTTAGGTATATAACCTTTTGAATATTCTGGATTTAGAAGCGCTAAATTCGCTGGGACTTCCATATTTAAGGTCTTCGCAACCTCAGATAATTTTAAACTCCCTTTGACATTCACCGTAGTTGTTTTATAAAAGTCTGAATGTAAAAGGTTTGGTTGAAGATCATGATAATGATAGTAATTCAACAAGTACATTGCAGCTATGAATCTTGGTAGATACTTTTGAGTTTCTTTTGGCAAGAAATTTCTAATCTGCCAATAACTACTACCTCCACTTCTTTTCAATGCTTTGGCAACATTTCCAGGACCACAATTGTAGGCTGCCAATGCTAAATTCCAGTCACCAAATCTATCATACAAAGCTTGCAGATAATCCATTGCAGCAATGGTAGACTTTTCTATAGATCTTCTTTGATCCACAACAGAGTTAACCTCAAGTCCAACCATTTTACCAGTTCCTTTGGTAAACTGCCATAAACCAGCCGCTCCAGATTTAGAAGTAGCATGTGGATTCAACAATGATTCCACTACAGCCAAATACTTTAAATCATCAGGAAGACCACGTCTTCTAATTTCTGCCTCAAAGACTGGAAAATAAGAAAGTACTTTTCCTAAAATGTTTTCTGCGGAGGACCTGTGATAGTACGTATACTGTTGGATTCTTGACTGAACTTCATCTGTGATATTGATATCAATCACCGTGGACAATCTAGTCAGTCTGTCCTTTGCATCAGCTTTAGAAACTTTGTTTGGGTACACAGAACTAGTGCTGCTATCACCAGAAACAAAGTAGTGAGCTTGAGTATTTGTTGAAAACAAAAAAATAACCGCCAAGGCCGCAATTCGTCTTGCGACACACACAAATTCAAACATGGGATTACAAATTTTTAATCGGTTTTAGAAGTTGTTAAAATGTATTAGTGAAAACCTTAATCCTTTTAAAAGTGCGCAAATATACAATAAGAAACCTTTTGCCGCTGATTATATATTAAAAATATTACTAATATGAGGCTGCAAAAATTGTTCCATTATATATATTCCGCGAAATCGAAAAGTGTTGCTTCATCGCCAAACCCCGATATCGCCTGTATTCCTATCGACTTTTTATCGGAAATAGTATATAACGGATAATTCATGGAAGGGTTTCCGCAGAGATTGGATAAAACTGTGAAAATGTCGGAATTGTACATTTTGATAGGATCTGCATGCAAAGCATTCAGCTTATATGGAAGAGTTGCTGAAGTAGGCAACAGGATGAGATCATATTTTTGGAGCAAGCTGTCAATAGCTTCCTTGATCAGATTTCTTACTTGTTGGGCCTTACGGAAATATAGATCGAAGTAGCCTTCACTTAAAACATAGGTTCCAGATATAATACGTCTCTTTACTTCCAGTCCAAAACCTTCTGTTCGGTTTGTTTTTATAAAATCCTTATAATCATCAAATGTATCTTTTGATTGATGACCATAACGGATGCCATCATATCTGCTGAGATTTGATGATGATTCTGCAGTAGTTAAGATATAGTAACAAGGGACCAAGTAATCGAGATAATCGAAAGCCTCAGAATGTACTTCAATGCCTTGGCTTGGAAGTTTGTCTAAAAATTCGAGACTTGGTTCTAAGACTTCCTCATCCAGATATTCTTTTGAAAAAATGCTTTCAAGGATTGCGACTTTCAGCTTTGGTTTATCTTTAGATGTATTGCCTTGGCCAAACTTTTCATACGGTCTACTCAAGCATGTGCTGTCAAACTCATCAGGACCTGCGATGTGATCCAAGATCAATGAAATGTCAGATACATTGTTTCCCAATATTCCGATTTGATCAAATGAAGAGGCATAACTAACCAAACCCCATCTTGATATACGACCATACGTTGGTTTAAAACCATAGATCCCACAAAAAGCTGCAGGCTGTCTCACAGATCCACCGGTATCACTCCCCAAGGCAACATGACAACATGCTAGCTGAACAGACACAGCCGCACCGCCAGAAGATCCTCCTGGCACCAAGCTTTCATCAAATCCATTTTTGGTAGGGCCATAATGGGAGTTTTCATTTGTGCTTCCCATTCCAAATTCATCACAATTTGTTCTACCGATGATCAATGCTCCCAAAGAAACCAATCGATCGCAAGCCGTACTATGATAACTTGATTTAAAATTTTCAAGCATAAAAGAACCTGCTGTGCATGTGTGATCTTTGTAACAAATGTTATCCTTAATTGAAATGACAGCACCTTCAAGTGGTAATAAAGTCTCCCCTTTGGAAATTTTATTGTCGATTTCTTTTGCTTGTGCTATGGCTTCTTCGTCAAATAGCTCTACGTAAATATTGTGGTGTGAATTTCTTTCTGCGTTTGAAAGAAAGGTATTTACAAGTTCGATCATCGTGACTTCACCATTGATAATCGCCGTCCTTGTCTGACCAATACTCCTTAATAAACTTTCTTCAACCATTGGATAAATAAGCTGCTAATTGATCTGGTGGCATTTCCGTTTGCTCGCCTGTTGACATATTTTTGATGACAAGCATTTGATTGGTTCTTTCTTGCTCGCCAATAATTGCAACAAAAGGAATATTTCTTTTATCAGCGTATCCCATCTGTTTTTTCATTTTCGACGGTGAGGGATATATGTCAGAAGCAATGCCTTTGGATCTAAGTTTGTGACATTGTTCAAAAGCATATTCATGACTCTTTTGGTCAAGAGCAACAAACAATACTTTCGTCTTTTCCGAAGCTTCATCAGGAAACAACCCAAGCTCATCCAAAGCAAGATATATCCTTGCAAAGCCAAATGATACACCAACACCAGAAGTACCTTTTAGACCAAAGACTTCTGTAAGATTATCATATCTTCCTCCTCCTCCAATGGAGCCGATTTTTACACCCTTTGCCTTCACCTCAAAAATACAACCTGTATAGTAATTAAGCCCTCTGGCCAGTGAGGGTGTAAAAGTAATTTCATTGTGAGAAGCTGTTTTATCAAGATAATTGTGGAACATTCTTAATTCTTCAATTCCTTTCAGTCCTGTTGGAGCATTTTCAAACTTTTGTTCTAATTCAGCGAGTGTGGTAGCCCTAGACATTTCGAGTACAGACTTTGCTGCTGATTCAGGAATGCCCCGGTTGACCATGTCTGATGTAACTTTTTCTTCATCGCTTTTATCGAGCTTATCAAGAGCTGTGGTCATGTCCACAAACTTGTCCGTGATGCCAGTTGCTTCTGCAAATCCGAAAAGGATCTTTCTGTTGTTTACCAATATTTTGACCGGAAGATTCAACTTCGAGAATGCTTGGTCATATATCTGAACCAGCTCGGCCTCATACATCAATGAATCAGATCCTACAACATCAACATCGCATTGATAGAATTCTTGATATCTACCTTTCTGTGGCCTATCTGCTCTCCAGACAGGTTGAATCTGGTATCGCTTAAAAGGAAATTGGATGTCATTTCTGTGCTGAACAACATATCTCGCAAATGGAACAGTAAGGTCATATCTCATTCCTCTCTTTGAAATAGACGGGGTTAGCTTCTTTGAATTTAACTCCTCTAAAGCTGCTTTATCTGCTTTGGCCAGATAATCTCCATTGTTCAAAACCTTAAACAGGAGTTTATCACCTTCTTCACCATATTTTCCAGTCAACGTTTCAAGATTCTCCATGGTAGGAGTTTCTATCGGCACATATCCATACGTTTGAAAAACTGACTTTATGGTTGTGAAAATATATTCTCTTTTATAAACCTCTTGAGGGAGGAAGTCTCTGGTTCCTTTAGGTACCGATGGTTTCATATAACTGAGCTAAACTGTCTTAAGAAGCGAACATCATTTTCAAAAAGTAATCTAATGTCACTGATTTTGTACTTCAGCATTGCCTGTCTTTCAATGCCCATTCCGAAAGCAAATCCAGAATATACGTCAGGGTCAATCTTGCAATTTTCGAGGACATTGGGATCGACCATTCCACAACCTAAAATTTCAAGCCAGCCTGTACCTTTCGTAATTCTGTAATCCGTTTCATCTTTTAATCCCCAATAGACATCCATTTCTGCACTTGGTTCAGTAAAAGGAAAATAACTTGGTCTCAATCTTATTTTTGTGTCCGGCCCATACATCTCTCTTGCAAAATAAAGCAAGGTTTGTTTCATGTCTGCAAATGAAACATCTTTATCAATATACAAACCTTCCACTTGATGAAACTGACAATGTGATCTAGCTGAAATGGTTTCATTTCTGTAAACTCTACCAGGCGCAATAATTCTGATGGGTGGCTCTTGGGTAGTCATGACTCTTGATTGAACGCTAGACGTATGCGTTCTTAGCAAATACTGGGTGCTATCTTTCAAATAGAATGTATCCTGCATGTCTCTTGCAGGATGATCCTCTGGAGTATTCATTGCAGTAAAATTATGCCAGTCATCTTCTATTTCTCTTTCTTCTGCAACGACGTATCCTATTTTTTCAAAGATGCTGATGATGCGATTCATCACGATTGATATTGGATGACGAGAACCTTGATTGTATGGTTCTGATGGAAGCGTCATGTCTAAGCTTTGCTGAGCATCACTTCTTTCTTTTGACTTAACTTCACTTTGAAATTGAGCAAACTTTTCTTCTGCCTTTTGCTTTAGTTCATTCAGCTTTTGTCCGAATTCTTTTTTCTTTTCGTTTTCTACATTTCTTATCTCACCAAAAAGAGGTTTGATGATATTCTTAGAGCCGAGGTAACGAATTCTAAACTGTTCGAGACTGTCTTTGTTATCACAAGTTGCAAGCTCCAATTCTTTAAGAACTTCATCTATTTTCTGCCAAGCTTCTGATGCCATATTATTGTTTGAAACCCAAAGTTAAATATTAGTTGCTTTTTAAGTGTTCGGAATCAATGATACTTTCAATACATTAGCTCTAAAAAATATGCCATCTCTTCGTGAATTGTTTTTATCACATGTAGCTCAAACGAGTGAAATTCCCCTGATGCTTGAGGTGGAAAGCGCAGAAGGCATGTACATCACCTCTACTTCCGGAAAGAAATATCTTGATCTTAACAGTGGTATTTCGGTAAGTTCTCTTGGTCATAGGAATCCTGAAGTTGTGAAAGCAATGAAGGACCAGTTAGACAGACATATGCATACTATGGTATATGGAGAACATATTCACAACATGCCTGTGCAATATGCCAGAATGCTCACTGAACAATTGCCTGAGTATCTTCAATCTGTGTATTACCTGATGTCGGGTACAGAAGTGATTGAAGCTGCGATGAAATTAGCGAAAAGGGTGACTGGCAGATATGAAATAATCAGTTGCAGAAATGCCTATCATGGTAGTTCGCAAGGAGCAGAATCGTTGAGAAGTGATCATGAGTATAGTGAGGCATTCTATCCTTTGTTGCCAGGAATACATCACATTGATTTCAATGATGAGAATGGTCTTGAAGAAATCACAGAAAATACTGCAGCCATCATATTAGAACCAGTACAGGCTGAAGCTGGAATCATTCCTCCAAAAGATGATTTCCTCGTCAAGGTTCGTGAACGATGCAATGAAACAGGAACATTGATGGTCCTTGATGAGATCCAAACAGGTTTTGGTCGAACTGGAAAACTATTTGCGTTTAAAAAATATGGTGTCATTCCAGACATACTATGTATTGGAAAAGCAATGGGTGGTGGAATGCCCATTGGTGCATTGGTTAGTTCGAATGCATTGATGTCAACATTCACAAAATATCCAGTATTGGGCCACATCACCACATTTGGTGGTCATCCTGTCAGTTGTGCAGCAGCTTTTGCAACTCTCAATGTTTTATTGAAAGAAAATTATGTGGAAAAGGTGGAAGAAAAAGAAGCACATTTTCTGAAACGATTAAAACATCCAATCATCAAAGAAGTGCGAAGCTCAGGATTGATGATGGCTGTTGAATTAACACGCAGGAAATATCTCAAACATGTGGTCTCGCATACATTCGAATTGGGTGCAATCGTTGACTACTTTCTTTTTAATAATAAGTCATTCAGACTAGCACCACCATTGATCATCAATGAAGAGGAAATAGAAAAGGCCTGTAATATCTTACTTCGTGCCTGTGATTTTGCTCAAAAGAAATACGAAAAATAATTCCTAGAAATAGGTGTAAAGATAGTCTCTGATGGCTACCCTATTTTTAAACAATAGGATGAGTGTAGCAATTATTGCAAAAACAATAAAGACTTTAAATTTCTTCCATGCCATTTGATTTTTTTCTCGCATGGACTTGTATCTATGTCTGCTACTGTATGACATTAATCTACTTTTTCAATGGCTGGATTTTGCATCCATTTGCCCCAGTTTTTATTGTAAGTGTGAACCGCTTTGATTGTATCGCCGACTGTGTTGACCAATGTATTTCCTTGATTGGCCCATTCGAATATACTGCCGTATAGGTTGTATACGTTTGTAAAGCCTTTACTCTGCAATGTTTCCCCCATCTTTTCACTTCTGTAGCCTATGGAGCAATAAAGTAACACTGGGGTATCTTTGTCAATGTTATTCAATACTGAGAAATCGGGATCGTCATAACCAAGATATTTTGCTCCTGGGATATGGCTTGTCTGATATTCAATGATTTCTCTTGTATCAAGAAGCACATATTTGTCAAACGCTGTTTCCAGTTCATCTACTGATAATTGGTCAATACTTTCTGATAAATATTTATCAATGACCTGAGCAAACTCATCGTTCAATACCGCTTTTTGAGCATGCATTGAAATCGATGCAAATAATAACAAGAAGGGAAAAATATGTTTCACCTTAGGCTTTCTTTTTAACTTTTGTGTTGTAGATAGTGTTTGACCTGAATCTGATGAAAAATTCCTGACCGATCAATGTAAAGATTCCAGCGAAGAATGTTCCAATTCTGATGCTTTCTACTAGTGTGGTAAATTGAGGATAGAAATTTCTTACAATCAATAATTCTCCTGCAATAATGACTGCTGTAATAATGAACAACAAAACACTCAATGCCTGAAGATATCTGAAACTAAATTTCAAAGATTTTTTTGAAGCTTGTTTCCATGCCTTTTCATAAACTACATCCTTGTCCATTCGGCAGAGCTCAGTAAAAATGTGCTGAGCTTCATCCAACTTGTGAATATTATATAAAGAAGCGCCTTTTCTGAAAAGCAATGCTTTGTATATATCCATTCCATCATGTTCGAAAACATTTTCTTGAATGACAATTGGTACCAATTCATCAGAAAGCTTGATAAACTCCTGATATCTGCCCAATTCAAAAACGGAAAGAGAATAGTCGCACCAAATATAAATGCGGTGATGAAACTCCAATTCTTGTATATCACCCTTATTGGCTTCGAAGTAGCGCACTTTCTCGTGGTGAGAGTCCGCTTCGATACCTCGGTACTCGTAGTAAATACCGTTATCCTTGATATAATTTAATGAATCGTACGTCATCGCAGTTTTACTTCATCTGAATTACAATACAAATATAAGCTGAGGATTGAATTTATGTTGAGGAATCTGGTTAGGATTATCATAAAATTGTATATAACCGGACAAGATTCAGACATTTCGAGTGTCAAAACCCCATGATAGCTTTTGGCGAATGGTGTTCATGAAGCTTATTTTCTCTGGTAAAACCAATCTGGTTTTCAATTTTGATTTTTTAATGGTGATCTCGTGTTCTGAAGTGATGGTTTCATATCTAGAATCGAGGGTGCACAAGAAATTTTCCGACCTTCCTTCAATGTTAAATCGAATTTCTGAATCATCAGAGATAACAATTGGTCTTACATTAAGATTATGAGGTGCAACAGGAGTAATCGCAAAATTGCCGGAGTCTGGAAAGATAATTGGACCACCACAGCTTAGTGAATATCCTGTCGATCCTGTGGGAGTGCACAAAATCAAACCATCCGCCCAATAAGAATTTAGAAATTCATCATTGATGTAGGTATGGACTTTGATCATCGAAGAGGTATCTCTCTTTGTGATCGTAAAATCATTGAGTGCAAGCGGTTTATCACCAAAAATGGGAATACTGCAATGCAGGCTCAGCATAGTTCTTTCTTCTATTCTGTGACCATTCACTGACCAAACATCGAGTGCCTTTTCGATTTGATTTTTTTCAGTACTTGCGAGAAAACCAAGTCGTCCGAGATTTATTCCCAGTATAGGGGTTTCTAATTCACGGATCACAGATGCTGCATTCAACATGGTACCATCCCCGCCAAGGGTAATAAAAAGGTCAGGCTTAAAAGCTACAAGTGAGTCATGGTCTGTGAAACCTGTTTCTCCCATCCCCTGTTGTACTGAATAATCGGAATAAAAAACGTGCTCCAATGAAAGTTCATTGAGTTTTGCCACCAGCCGATCGATGTATGGTTGATGTTCTAGCTTGTACTTTTGAGCAAAGATTGCTACCCTCATGCAGCTAAGTTAAAATGAATTTGAAGTATTTATAAATAAACCTCTTTCACCTAAATCATTAAAACTGTATTCGAAGCTAAAAAGGTAGCTGTTGTAGATGATTATATCCAATGCTGGACCGAAACCATAGATCCATCTGTTGTTTTGAGTATTGCTAACGAAGTAAACAGGGTCGTTGACATATGCGGTGTCAAAATTTAATCTCAAGTGGAACTGAACATTGATTCTTCTGAGCTGATCTGGAAAAAATTTAAACCATTTCATGTTCAGATTCGTCTCAAACATTTTTCTTTTCAATTGTGTAAGGATAAGGATGTGATCAATACCATCTTGGACATACAGATCATATCCAGTGACGATATCATTGCTCCAACCCAAGCCTGTGTTGTTAGCAAATGATTGGGGATCTCTAATTAAGTTTGTTTTTCCAACGATCTTAGAACCAAAGGAAAAATTATCCATGATTGGAATGTAATATTCGATACCACCATCCAACAACATTCTGTTTTGATCTTCAAAAATCCAAAGGCCTTCTTTCTTGGCATTTAAAAATAGACGATAGCCTTTGTAAGGATAGAAGACACTTGGTCGTTTATCATATTGAATGTCGTAATTCAACATAAAGAACTTTATGCTTTGGCGGTCATCTAAAAAATAATTGGGATTTAGTTCATCAACGACCAATCTGTCTACCCAATTTCTGTGAAACTCAAGACTTAAAGAGTGGTGTGTGAAAAAATTGGGTCTGGACCTGAGGATGAATGAAGATCGCAAACGTTTTAGTAGTATGCGTTCATCAGGATGTTGGTAAAATAATGATTTATTGCCTTGGGTTATGTAAGGAATTTCGTTGTTGTCAGAATAGAAAAAACTTCCAGCAAGGCCCAGGTTATTGTTGTCTGATAAATATGGAAAAGTATATTCAAGCTGAAGCTTTCTGGTATATCCAGCCTGGAGTGTAATCTTCAAAGGATCTTTTTGTCCTGTAAAATTGTAATGACGTATACGTACCCCGTAATTGACCCGGTCCAATGATCTGCCCTGTTCTTGCCACCATACATTGAAATTACGATCTGCAAGGTCGAATATCGGAACAATGTAGATGTACCAGTTTTCAGCTAGTTCGATGGAAAGATTTGCTTTGTCATCATTTAACTTTTGGGTGCTGGCGGTAACTTGGTTGAAAAGACCAATACTTTTTAGTCGCTTTTCTATTTCTTCCATTTTCTCAGGAAGGTCAGAAAGTAAAATGGTATCGCCTTTTAAGATGGGTATCTCTCTTTCAATGACTCTTTGTTTCGTCTTTTTATTACCCGTTATAAAAATAGAGTCAATGACCAGATAATCCGATTGACCAGAAAGACAGTTACAAAAGAATATGAAGATTAAAAGAAACCGGATTCTAGACATTAAGATAACTCATTAGAAGATCATATCTTTCTTTGAGATTATCAAGGTATTCTTGTTCGGCAAATGAAGCTCTGATGACATAATCATAGCGTTCAAATGATTTGATGATGGGTTGGATTTCATTGACATTGATCTTAAGTGTTACCAAAATATTGGCACTGTCTTCAAGATCGTGTAAAAATGTACTGAGCACTGCGGCATTTTCCATTTCTACAATTCTAGAAATTTCCGATAAGGAATATGATCTTTTGTTCACTTCCAATACTAGAATACTTCCAGGTTGTTTGAATGAAAAACTGTCAGCGTAAAAATGGAGAAGGTCTTCTTGAGTGATAAGACCTAAATATTGTTCATTCTGGTCGAGGACCGGAATCGTACTGATTTTTAATTCTGAAACTTTTGACAGAACTTCAAAAAGATGGTCTTCTTCCCTCGCTGAAAAGCCTGTTACGGTTAATTCAAGTTCATTTAGCCTCTTTTCGTCTTCTGCTCTCAATAACTCCTCTTCAGAAACTACCCCTAATAAAATATCTTCTTTTGTGATTGGCAGGTGCTTCACATAATTAATGTGCATGATGGTCAATGCCTGCTTCACTGTATCCGTTGGATCAAGTGGTGCAATAGTTTTCGATATTAATTCACGGGCGATCACTAAATAGTAGTTTCTTTATTAGACGTTGAAAAATCCATTTCGTTTACCTTCTCATCAATTTTTTTTTCTCAATAGCAAACTCTTCGTCGGATAGTAGACCTTTTTTTCTCAATTCTGCTAATT
>JAHDDD010000300.1 GCA_020629535.1 Saprospiraceae bacterium | reverse complement strand
CGTTGTCTCCGATGTTTTCATCGTCCACATGAGAAACAATACCATAAAATACATTTTGAAAATCAGGGACAAAACCATTGACTTCAGAAAAGCTGTGCGTATACTCCTCTCCTGGCATCAAACTTTGTTCAATAATATCTGTGTTAATTGATTGATTATTAATCATGTAACTTAGTGCGTATGCGTCTAAGGGTTGACTGCCATTATTCATCACTGTCATATTAACGGCAGTGAGTACATCTTCATCGCCTGATTCGTCAATCATCGGGTCGATGCTGACAGCTACCAGATTATAGTAATCAATAAAACGGCTTGAACTATGTTCAACAAAATAAGACCAGATCCTATAATGTGGTTCTGTATGACTGCCTCCATTATAGCCTGTATTTAGCAAGTTTGTATAATCTTGGAGCACATAATCAAAGCTTGCTTCTGTTCCTGATGAAACAATATCTGACGTATTGACAATATACGGTGCAACTTCCTGTCCTGGACACCAACCTGCTCTGTCAAACAACCAATTTCCAGCTTGGTCATCGCAAATATTGAATTCACAATCATCTTTCCAGACATTGTGTGCATTTGCCATTTCACCATTGACCATAAAGTTATGTGTGACATTGTAAAATTCGGCCGCATTGTTGGTATTGCCTTGACCGTGTCCGGAAATGGTCATACGGATATGCGAAGTCTCCGTCTTATCAGAAACCGGAATGGTGCGCATGGCCAAATCATCATTGACATCTGGATCACCATAGGTCCAATAGTCCGTTTCCCACAAAGGGGTCAGTTGGCTGTATGTGTTGCCTTCAACTGAATCAACCAATTCAAGATCAAGGGTGACATTCCAACCAGACGGTCCCCAAACCTGAACAAATGAATTAATAGTCGTTGGACCTGAAAGTACGCTTTTAAAATCAGTAATATCTACTGTCCAAGGACCACAAGCGATTCCATAAGGAGTAATATATCTTGCAATTTCAAAATTTCCGTTTTGCGTTTCAGCAATGACCTTCGCCGGTTGATCCCATGGGTCGCAACCAGTTGGAGGGCAAGCTACTGTGATGTGCAACAATATTCTTTCATATTCATCCAGTCTGGCAGGTAACAAAACATTGGCCAATTGATTTTGTCCGTCTGCTCCAAAGTTATGCCTTTCCGCATTAAACAATCTGTAAATATTCCCTTGAGGACTATTCAAGGAAATGGTCTTTGTGTTATTAAAGTTATTCTGGTCATTGGGATGAGAAATTGTAAAAGTCACTTCAGGATCAGTCTCTTCAGTCAAGTCGATGGGTGTTTGTAAAGCGTATTCGTACAAATCTCCAGCAGCAATACTCTCGGTGATGAGCTCTTCGAACTTGACATTTCCATTGACGGATACAGCTAGCGTTATATCGCTTACCGCTTCTGTACCTAAATTCTTAATTGATGCCTTCGTCAAAACCGGTCTCTCTCCCATATTGATAATATCTATAGATGAAATGGGTAAAAGCGAAGGATCAAAATCTGGAATTTGATAGCCTTCCGTCCAATCGTTTTCATCCATGTTGAAAAGATTCCCAGAACAAGCTGGGTCTACCAGATTGTTTACAGTGGTGGCTGGATCTTCATTCATTGGAAAATAGGCAACAAGATTTTCTTCTGCGCCTGTCAAATCAATGGTGGCATTGTTTGCCAATTCTTCTGCTGTTCTAACTGTCGACCAAATTCTTACTTCATCAATGATTCCATCAAATATTCTGTCTGCAAATCCAGAAGCACCAATTTTCATATCAATTGTATTTGATGAAAATGAACCTTCATAGCTTGCAGTCCCGGAAAGTTGGCCATCAATGTATAAATTGATATTACCATTGCCTACTGTTGCAGCAACATGATGCCATTGTTCTTCATTCATCAATGCTCCAGTTTGTGCTTCCTGCCAAGTATTGTCCATGGCCATAACGAAAGAAAGTTTTCCATTATCACCACATCTAAACGCATACCCACGATCAGGCCCTTGAGCATCCTTTCCCACGATTGATCCTTGCCAGATCAAACTTTTCCATTCATTGGCATATATCCAAGCTTCGACGGTCCATCCATCACTTACATTCAACGCATCTTTGTGCGGAACAATCACTTCAGAATTAGAACCATTGAATTCAAGGGCTCTGTTTTGCGCCACCGCATGTATCGCACATGCAGCCAGAATAAAAATAAAAATTGATCTCATCATTTATCTACATTTATACTATTCAAAATTTTGCTGTCTCCCAACTCCATCTTCCCCACTTCACTATTTCAGATTTCGCTATTTTCAGATTTCGTTATCTCGCTATTTCAGAATCACAAACCCAACACCCTCTTTCCTTGTTCGAAAATCACATCAACGGGAATTCCTTTTTGAGAAAGTCTATCGAGGTCAGCTTGAAGTTGTGATTTGATAACGCCTTTTTCTTTGACCAATGTGGCCGTACCGTTATAGTCACCATCTCCTTGCAAAACCAAAATCTTCTCACCGAGACTGTCCATTGCTTTTTCAAAGTTTTCGAAATTAAGTTTGTATGTTCCTGTTTCAGGATTCCGTGTGAAAGCACCCATTTCATCAAAATAATTGAATCGAATCATGTTCGCTTTTCCATGTGCAGATGATGCACCGAATCTCACGGACCGGAAAATACTGGTCATGAAGGTCACATAATAATCCATCAAATCTTCGGTCAATTCTCCTTGATTGTGGAGTTGTTTGATCATATACAACCCGAGCATATCTGCCTTTCCTTCTTCGAGTGCGCTCGCATGTTCTTTCAATACTTCCCGTACCATGCCTTTGCCATTGATCGTATTTTTAATACCCAATCCATGAGCTACCTCATGAAACATTGTGTTCGAAAAGAATGCATCGAAGGTGATGTGTTTTCTTTGCGAAGGATCGATCAATTCTTCTGAAATCGGGACCAATATTTTATCAAATTTGGCTCGCATAGCATTCTTCAATTGAAGTCTTCTTGTGCCTTTAGCCAACTGCACTTCTTCATCGTTAGGAAGATTGATCGCAATGGTTTTGCTTCCCGCATTACAATCTCCTGAATAGAAGATAACATCGTATGCGTTTAGTTCAGTATCTCTTCCTGGTTCTTCTGCTTTGTATTTTGCAGGCACTGGCAAACCTCTCTGAAGATCTGGTAAGAACTTGGCATACTTGGCCAATCTTTTACTCCATGCCATATCCTTGATCAAAACATAACCTTCGTGTGCGGTTCTGTATCCATACAATTGATCTTCATAACTTTCTATGGGGCCAATGACCACGTCGATCATATTCTCTTTCATATCAAGCCATGCCATATCACTTTCCTGATATTCATCATTGAGCAATGCTTTTGACCGAAGTTCCAGGTACTTTTTAAAGCCAGGGTCTTCAGCCAACTCAGCGCATTCGGCCAATAGGTTAGATACATATTTTACTTCGGATGAAAATTGTTCATGATAAGGAATGGTGTACAACTTTCCTTCCCGGTCTCTTCTGACAAATGAATAAAGACCTTTCTTGTCTTCCACATCACTCGCTTCAAATTCTTCTTTGGTCATATCTGCCGGATAGAAATTGGCACCAGCTGGTTTGTCTTTCACTCCATTGATAAATGCTTTGTTGCCATTGAGTCGATCGTATGGTCCATAATTGATCATCGCAAAAGAAACCAATGCTGGATCATCAATGCTACCCAACAAAATATTTTTGTCACCATAGGCTTCGTACCAAAAGAGGTCATTCATTACTTCAGCTGCATCGATCAGTTTACCAACAATTTTGATCTGATTTGCAGATAGGTGACTCAAGTCAGCATCCAATCTAAATGGAATATACTTGTGCAACAAGGAATCGGTGCTTGTCTCTGGTGCTTTGGACCAATCATAATTATCTTGTACTCCACCACGAATCACATCATCGATCACATTCGTCACATCATCTACTGCATCCTCGACTGTCTTGAAAACATCATTGATCACTGATTCAATGCTCTCTTCGAGCGTAGGATCATCTTTGCTGTCATTTGAACTTTGATCTTGAGTTGGATCATATGGTTCATCATCAAGGTCTGAGTTCTTCTCAGGAAAATTAACTTCTGTTTCTTCGCCTTGGGTTTTCTGATCGGTATCCATTGGCACATCCTGTGGTGTAGACTGAGGAGTCGAATCAGAAACTGACTTTTTTGTCTTGCAGGCAGCTATTGACAATGAAAAAACGAATAATAAAAGAATTGATCTAAAGGTTGGTGTGAGTTTCATATCGCCTTTTTTGAAGGGTTTGTAATGTAAAAATCATTGATCTTCATCACACGTCGAATATAAGGAATTTGTAATTTCAGCCTTGCAAATTTTTCAATTTATCCATTGAATAAAAGCTGTTGAAGTCGACAGAACCTTACTGTATCCAAAATTGTTACTAAAACATGGGAACATTTAAAGAAAAAACCTTGGTTATGGGCGCCTCACTCAAGCCTGAAAGATATTCAAACAAGGCCATCAAGATGTTGAGAGATCGTGATTATCCTACCGTTGCAGTGGGACTAAGAGAAGGGAATGTCGATGATGTAGAAATCACAACAGAACAGGAGTTTTATCCGGATATTCATACCATCACCATCTATGTTGGTGAAGATCGGCTTGAGCCATCAGAAGATTATTTATTAAGCCTCAAACCAAAGAGAATCATTTTTAATCCTGGAGCTGAAAATATTCGATTTGCCAAGAAAGCCGAAGCAGCTGGTATTGAAGTTGTACATGCCTGTACATTGGTTATGCTGTCGACTAAGCAATATTAATATCAGCTAAAAATTCTCCTCCAAATTACCTAGTGGTAATCCTGAATAGAAGCACTACTCACTTTTATGCCTTTTATGGTAATTAAACATATTAGATATATAAGGTTAAGTGCATTTATTACATTTCTAAACGCCTATTTGGTAATTCTTGAAACGTGAATTTTCTATTTTAAACATATTAGACATTTAGGTGAGGAACCATTTATTAAAACATTTCTATATGCCTATATGGTAAATCTTGCAACGTGAATTTTATGTTTGAAATATATTAGACATAGAGGTG